>CBDVBK010000004.1:0-80392 GCA_965372215.1 uncultured bacterium
GGGAGGGATAATCTCACCGATACTGGCGAATGTGTATCTGCACTATGCGCTGGATCTCTGGTTCGAGAAGGTTGTTAAACCTCACTGTCGTGGAGAGGCGACAATCATTCGCTATGCGGATGATTGGGTCTGTGCCTTCCAGTATAAGGGAGATGCAGAACGATACTACAAGGTTCTACCGAAGAGACTGAGCAAGTTCGGGCTTGAGGCAGCTCCGGATAAGACGCGACTTCTGCGCTTCAGCCGGTATCAGGTGGGATTGGAGCGAAGATTCACCTTCCTCGGGTTCGAATTCTATTGGAAGGAAGACCACAGGGGGAATCCTTGTGTGGCAAGGCGGACAGCTCCGAAGAAACTTCAGGCAGCCTGCCTGCGTATCAAGGATTGGATCAAGCGCAACCGTCATCTCAAGGGTAAGGAGTTCTTCAGAGGTTTGAACCGTCGATTACGGGGACATTACAACTACTACGGGATTATCGGCAACTCACGAGCGATAGACTGCTTTTACTTTTGGTCACTTCAATGTACATTCAAGTGGCTGAACAGACGAGGCGGGAAGCGGATGAGTTACGATAAGGAACACTTCAAGGCTATATTGAAGCACGTAGGAATTGCTCGTCCTCGAATCACGCAGAAGAGGTATCAGAGGGTGTTTGCATAAGCTTCCAGTTTTGCACGGAAGCAATTACAATTGAGGAACCGGAAGCGGGAAAACCGCTCGTCCGGGACTGTGCTGTGGGTGTTTTGAGTAACCAGCATTCCTACCGCGAAATGTTATAGTAGAGAAAACTTAATAATATCTTATATTGTTTCATTATCGCGAAAGAAAGGAGTAATCTAAATGTTTGACTATATTAACGAAAACAAGGATGTACCTATATTAAAATTACCTATTGGTCTTGATATACCAGTAATAGAATGTATAACAAAAGTTTCGTCGTTAGCATGGGATGAACATTGCTTAGAATGCGCGGCACCAGAATGTCATAAAACTTGTCCTTTATTTAAAGAAAACAGATATAAGAAATGTCAAAGAACTGAGTACGGGATACGCAGGGTGTATTACACTGATAAAGGATTGTATAACTATGGCGTGCAGTTGAAATATAGAAAATGGGGTAAATTACGTTGTCACTATAATAATAATATAATATTAGATCCAATAATTTTCAAGAGGTATTTTTCTATTTATGAGAAATGCAGAAATCTAATGAAAGTTATAGGTAGTCCACTTGACATGATAAATACTGTGCCTAAAGATTTATTACCTCGAGCAATGCATCATATTCTTGTTAAAAATCATAAATATAACAATAAAAATGTTAACATACATATTGATGGGATACTATTTAGTTGCTATTCACATTTATCACATGAGTATTCAATGATATTTGATACCTTAAAAGATAATAGAGTTATTTCAAGACTATCATTATTAATAAAGCAAGGGATGAACAACTATTTTATGACAGTTGCACAACTCAAGATATTATCTAATAATATAACCGCAATAGAAGTGTATCCGGAAAATAACAAAGAAGTTGAGTTAACTATATTTTGGTTGGATTTAATAAAACTGAATCAAATGAGCAAGTATTTTAAAGAACATAAATCATTATTCTCATCTATAAAACCCTATAATAAGGTTAAATGTGTGGTGTGGGATCTTGATAATACTTTATGGGAAGGAACGCTTGTTGAGGATGGAAAAGAAAATCTGAAATTAAGAACGAGTGCAGTAGAGTTGATTAAGAAGCTTGACGAAAGAGGCATCCTTCTTTCAATTGCAAGTAAGAATGATCATCATAATGCTGAGACTGTTATTAGGAAGTATGGTCTGCAAGAATATTTCCTGTATCCTCAGATTAACTGGATGCCTAAAAGCAAAAATTTACAAAAAATAGTTGAGAAGCTCAACATTAATATTGATACAGTTGCATTTATTGATGACTCTGCTATGGAGAGAAATGAAGTGAAAGGAATATTTCCATCTGTAAGAGTTTACAGCGAGAAACAGATAACTGAGCTACTAACCTTTGATGAATTCAATGTAATAGTGACAGAGGATTCAAAAAATCGAAGGAAATTCTATCAGAATGAAATGAAAAGAAATAAGGAGAAGGAAGAAATATCTACTTCTGAATATGTAGAATTCTTAAAGAAGTGCGAAATCGTTGTAACTATATTTAAACCGAAAACAGAAAATGAAGTAAACCGTTGCCTTGAATTGATTCAACGAACAAATCAACTTAATGCATCCAGTAGAAGGCTAACTGAAAATGAATTTCGAAATATTTTAGTTGATCCGGAACAGATTGTGCTGGCTATGAAATGCGAAGATAGATTTGGTGAATATGGAACAGTTGGTTGTCTTATACTTCGAAGTAAAGATTATATAATACTTGTAACAGATTTTGTTTTGTCGTGCCGTGTTGCAGCAAAAAAAGTTGAAAATGCAATCAGTAAAAAGCTTTTTGAAACATGTGGTAATGCTTGCGAGAACACTCTTTTAAAAGTAAAATTTGTACAGACGGAGAGAAATCATGTAATAAGTAAAGTATTTGAAGAGATGGGTGGAGTGTATAATACTCAAGATAGTGTATTTCTCATAGAAGAAGACAAAATTATTGATTATGATATTGTAACTGTAAGATTAGAAGAGAATATTAAAGTTCAATTGGGAGGTTAGACATATTTATCATTCGACTTGACGACGCATCTGAATATATGAATGTCGAGAAATGGAGTATAATTAAGGGTATTCTGGATAAGTATGAGGTAAAGCCAATAGTGGGAATCATACCAAATAACAAGGATGAAGATTTACTGAGTAAATACAATGCAGACCCAAATTTCTGGAATAAAGCAAGAACCTGGCAATCGAACAATTGGATTATTGGATTACATGGATATACACATGTAAACATATCAAATAGTGGAGGAATTAGTCCAGTAAATTTTCGCTCCGAATTCGCAGGAGTTCGATTAGAAGAACAAAGGAAAAAAATTGCTAACGGAATCCGGATATTTCAAGAGAATGGCTTACATCCGGATGTATTTTTTGCGACATCTCATACTTTTGATATGAATACACTTGAAGCTTTAAGAATTGAAAGTGATATAAGAATTGTTAGCGATACAGTTGCAAATGACATCTACAAAATGGGAGAGTTCTATTTCATTCCACAACAATCAGGGCATGTTAGAAAATTACCATTTAAAGTAACTACTTTTTGCTATCACCCCAATATCATGAATGGACAAGATTTTAGAATATTAGATAGTTTTATTAAGAAAAACAAGGACAGGTTTGGTAGCTTTAGAGATCTAAAATTTATAGACAGGAAACCGAGCCTATATGATAAAGGATTGAGGAAAATGTATTTTATGATCAGAGCCGTACGGAATAGAATTAGCGGAAGATGATACGAGTTTAAATTACGGAATGTCACTCAACCTGGGAGCTTGTCCGATAATGTGCATTGAGCAGAAGATCCTCGCAGTTGAGATAGAATGCTCGCAAATTTGAGGAGAATACTGGAAGTATTTGACGATAATATGCGGGGATTATAGCCAGATGTGTGGGTTTTATGCCGATGCTTCATTGTCGGACATGCTCCTAGGGCTGTCCTTTGCCATAAACGCCCTTTAACCTTCATCACGGTCACCCATCAGTAGTTCGAATCCCGCACACATAAATTGAAATGTGGCATATCCTCGCCACAATATCTGATGCCCGGGAGGTGGATCGCTTTTGCGTCCAAGATACCCTCCAATCTTTGCCACTATGTGCACCGCTGCACCTACGGAATCAGACGAACTGAGGAAAGAACTTGATGACTCTGAAACACTCACAGCATTAGAAGATATTTACCTGCCGTTCCGACCGAAAAGGCGTACTCGGGCAACCAGAGCTCGTGAAAAAGGCCTGGAACCTCTCGCGGAAAGGATACTGCTTCAGAGAGGTGAAAACCCTTCCGAATACGCAATGGAATTCATTGATCCGGAGAAGGGTGTCGAATCCGTGGATGATGCTCTTGCCGGCGCGAAGGATGTTATCGCGGAAAAACTCACCGAGATTCCCGGAACACGGGAATCCATGCGCGATATTACTGGGGAAAGGGGATCTTTAGAAGCCGCGAAAGATCAGGGCAGGAGGAAGAAGGATCCAAGTTCAGAGATTATTTCGAGTGGGATGAACATGCGGGGAAATGTCCTTCACATAGAGTACTGGCGATGTTGAGAGGAGAGAAGCAGAATGTTCTTTCCCTGAAGATTACTGTCCCGGAAGAAAAAGCAGTTGAAATCGTTGCATCGAACTGGATAAAAAATCCCGAATCAAAAGAGGGATTATTGATTCATGAAGCTGTTCAGGACGGATATCGCAGGCTACTTGCTCCGGCGATGGAAACTGAAACAAGGCTCAGGAGCAAAGAATTCGCTGACGAAGAAGCAATCGCTGTGTTCTCAGCAAATCTCAGAAAGCTTCTGCTGGCAGCACCGCTTGGATCTGAAGCTGTTATGGCAATTGATCCGGGATTTCGGACTGGCTGCAAAATTGTCTGTCTGGACAGACAGGGAGTTCTTCAGTGTAATACCACTATTTTTCCATTCTTGTCAGAGGAGAAGAAAAAGCAGGCCGGCAGTACTGTTCTTCAGCTTCTCAAGCAATACGAGATTTCATTTATTGCGGTTGGAAACGGTACTGCAGGCAGAGAGACCGAAGCGTTTCTTGCAGAGTTGGAATTTCCCGGAGGAGTCTCTGTTGGTGAAGTAGCTTATCAGCAGTCAGCGGGTTTTCTTAGGATTCGCAATGGGCAGAATCCTCTTGACGCAAGCGCGGTTCATCCGGAAAGCTATTCGATTGTACTGAAAATGGCGGCTTCCCTTGTAGCGGAAGTGAAAGAATTAATTGAGTCTGAAGAACTTCGTCACTCAATCAGACTTGAAGATTTTATCACTGATAATGCAGGGCTGCCGACACTCCGTGACATCATGAAAGAACTTGAAAAACCCGGCAGAGATCCACGTGAAGCATTTCAGTTTTTCAGATTTGCTGATGTTCACGCTATGAAGGACATTACGAAAGATATGATCCTTCCCGGAATTGTTACCAATGTTACAATTTTCGGTGCTTTTGTTGATATTGGTATTCATCAGAATGGACTTGTACACATCAGTCAGCTGGCCGACAGGTATGTCAGGAATCCTGCGGATGTTGTTTAGGTTGGGGACAGAATTACTGTAATAGTGCTGGATGTGGATGAAAAACGAAAACGGATATCTCTCTCAATGCGTGGAATGAAGAGATGATATTACGGGAACCACAGGTTTCTAATCATGCCGGTTTCCGAGCATCTGCTCGGGACCGATATTGTACAATCAAGCTGGTTTCTGTGGATTTCCCCAGGAACCACAGGTTTCTAATCATGCCGGTTTCTGGGAGAGGTGCGTCCTGATGAGTAGTTTCGAGCGGTTATCAGCCGAACATGTCATTGACGGGTGTGAGCTTTAGGCGGTATCATTGATTTTAGGTGAATTAATTGAAAGAAAAGGGTAGTAGCGGTCAGATGAACCTTGTAATGAGTTGATTCAGGTGCGTTGGTAAATCAGGTTTCCTACTGATCAAATGGAGAATCAGCTGGATTGGGAGTTCTGAGATTGGAAATCAGCAGACTGTCATGACCGGGAAAGATCTCCTCCCGACGAGAATCAGTGTCACGCACTGCTTGCGGTTCTTGACGATAATGCTTGCTGCGATTATTGCAGCCAGTGTGGTTTTCCAGTTCACAGCTGCATCCGTTCAGGATGATGCGTACATTTTCACAAGGTATGCTGACAATATCCTGACAAGGGGAATGCTATCATTCAATCCCGGTTGCGAGGCAACTTACGGACTCACTTCACCCGCGTTTCTGGGTGTCGTTCTTCCGATCCGAGCGATTCTCCCTCAGAATCCTGCTCTGACCATGCTATTCTCCAGCGCCGTGTGCGGCCTGATCTTTTCAGGGTTGCTGATTGTCCTGATACGAAAAGGCATTGATAGTTCGATTCCGACGGTGAATCAGATGATTGCTGTTATAATACTTCTGTCGTTTGCACTTGCTGCAGGCGACTTCTCGGTTCATTTCCTGAGCGGCATGGACACGATGTCTGCTCTTGCATTCCTCACCGGATACATTCTCGTATGCATTTGGCACCAGCGATCTCTGACGGTATACAGCACATTGTTGACGGGATTCATTGGCGGAATGGCGTTTTCAATCAGACCCGATCTCCTGATCTATACACTCATGGTTCCACTCGTAATCCTCCTGTTATCTTCAGGCCGAACCAGGTTGAAAGCGGCAGGCATCCTGTCTGTCACATCGTTAACAGTTCTTTTCCAGGTTCTTCTCTATTCGAAATTCCTTAACTCGCCTCTGCCGCTGCCTTTCTATGCCAAGTCGATCGGCAATTACGGAGGCTATCTGCAGGAGCAGTATCATCTGGTTCCTCTCAAACAGCTGTGCAATTATATCTCATCGTTTCCATTCCTGTTCTCTGCGATCGGTATTGCTCTCTGGATTGACTGGAAGAGCTTCTGGAAAAGGATGTCCGCAACTGGAAAAGGGCTTCTCCTGGCTACGATAGCCTTTACCGGATACCATCTTTTCTTCGTCATACCGATAATGGGTTACTCTCAGCGGTTCTACTACCCGACACTGCCTGCGCTTGTATTTCTTGCCGTCCGGTGCATGGTATTCATCGTCGAGAGAACCTCCCTGAACGACATCCTGCGTAAAGGATTTATGGATAAGGCAGATTCAAGGGCAATCCTGGCAGTCACAGTTCTGTTCCTCATGTTTTCTCTCGGACCTCCCACTGCCAGAGAGGTATATCCGCTGCTTACAATAGGTAACGGTGGATACCGCGGATTCGATGTCACTGAGGAGTACAGGGACAGATGGACAGCTTACTGGTTCTGTCTTGACGAGTTTTCCCGTTTACCGGAAGACATGATTATCGCCGCCACTGAAATCGGGCACGTGTTGGCCATGAATCCGGGAAAGATCATCCTCGATCTGACAGGACTGAACGAGACCATGATCGCTCACAATGGATTTTCCGCGGACAGCTTTTTCCAGAGCTACCAGCCTGATCTCATCTATATGCCGCATCCCGATTACCGGGAAATGTCCCGGCAGCTAAATGCAGATCCCTATTTCACAGGCCACTACGAGCTGTTTTCTTCGTCGGATCTATCCACGACGATGGCTCTGGCTTTGAACAGGGACAGTGAATACTACGAGCGTATGCTGCAGATAGTGTCTGACAATACTCCACGAAGTAGATGACATAAGTCAATTTACGGATCTCGTCCGTAAACCCGCATGGACGAAGTCGACCTGGCTTCTTGTCAGCTGATAAGTGAGTCTTCCTCGTAAGCCGCTGGAATAGAATCTGTGATCCCGATGTGCAGTTTCGAGTGGTTATCAGCCGATCATGTAATTGACGGGTGTGAGTTTCGGGCGGTATAGTTGTTTTCTGATGAAGAAATTGAGGTTTGAGCGAACGGATTAACTGTTTCGGGGGCCAATCCCGTATGGTGGAAACCAGCCTGTCACTACATTTGCAGTTCCCGGACAGATGTACGGAAAATCCAATTTAACTATGTTTGATATCGTTTCTGAAACTGATAGACTGATGGTTAGGCCAGCAGGGGTGATGATGTGTACCTTTTTTTCCGCCTGTGGACGAATTCCGAAGTGATGGCGAATGTGGGCTTCCCACGTGCAACTGACATACTTCAGGTATCAGGCTTATGCTGTGTTTAGTGCAAAAAGGTTCTGTGTATTATGAAATCCAATAAATACGGACAGGAAAGATCATCTTACTTCAGAAGCTCATTGAGTTTATACACCGAGTGGACATCCAGACACAGGGCGGTGTCAGTTATTGCTTGCATTCTGGTTGTATTTCTTATACTGCTGTATTACTGGCTGAGGTTCAGGGTAATAAGCGAATTCATCACTGCAGCAGATGATGGAATTTTCACCGATTTTACTAACCATTACTATCCGATGGGCAGGGAATTTCTAAGCAGCAAGTTCCCTGTTTTTGGTTACTATTATTCGGCTTTATTTGCTTTGTTTCTGGTCCCTTTCGGAGTTCTGCCGAAGATGACTGCTGTACTCTGTTGGGGCTTGTTTCAGATAGTTCTCATCTTTCTGTACTGGTATTTGTCATTTCTCAAGCTGTTGAAAGTAACCATCCACAAGATGTCGCTATACCTGCTTCTCCTCCTGACATCCATTCCTCTACTTGATAATCTCAGCTGGGGTCAGGTTAGTATCCTTTCCTGTCTTCTCATTCTCTTGACTTTTTACCTGTACAAGGAGAACAGACGAGTATGTGCTGGTATTGTCCTTGCCCTTGCCACCTCGATAAACTGCTATCCAGCGTTATTTCTCGTTTATTTCCTTCTGAAACGTGATTATAAATTTCTTATTGCCTACACAGCCGTAATACTCGGTTTGTTCTGTATTCTCCCGACCATGATTCTGGGGTTGGAGGGTTGGATTCGATTTCACAGATCTTCGATCGGGGCAATGTTCTATGCGCCCTGGGTTAAACACGAGATCAGTTCTCAGTACATTTCAAATGTTCTGTTCCGGCTGTTCAGCATGCTTGATATCCATATGTCGAATCTTCCGTATCTGCTGACGAGAGTTATCGGATTACTCGTGCTACTGTTGAATATCAGGTTGATTCGAGTGATTCAGAGGGCGCGTATTCCCGGTGAGATGATTCTCTCTGCGATAACTCTATTTCTTTCAATACCGTTTATCCTGTCCACATCATGGCCTCACTATTTTGTATTCCTTCCTTTCTGTCAGGCTGCATTGTACATTCAAATCAGATCATTACACAGGAACAGGCAGTATAACACGATCCCGGTATTGCTGATCAGCTTATCGGTTATTCTCTCGAGTGTTTTTATCCTGAATCTGTTTTCAGGCATATTGGTATACTATGAAGTGGGAATGCTATTCTTATCGAACTTACTTCTTTTGTCAGCATTGTATTTAATAGTAGTATCGGCAAAGGGTGATTCTATAGAAAGATCTTCAACAACCGAATTGAGCCTATCTCTCGTGGAAATGAATCATCTAAAACAAGCATCTGATTCGGATGGCGCTATCTCCCGGGAAGTATGAGGGTTATCTCTGATGTTTAGGATCAATAGAGAGCAGATTGGATTAGCCTTCGACGTGCGGGGCTGTCCGAACAGATGCCGGCATTGGGATCTTGGATCCGGCAGTAATTGCCTTTCCGAAGCCAGAGATAGGTCATGAAGATTTTGAATATCTCTCTCACTGCGTGGAATTAACCACGATTAATGACTGAGCTTGAAGCGGTGGGGGAGGAGTTCGGCAAGAGTGAAAGTTCTGGTATCTTCCGGCCCAACCACGATTATCTGAAAATCTTCCTTGCAGAATTCCGCAAGTACCTGTCTGCATGCACCGCAGGGAACAGGCAATTCGTCAGGCGAGTAGACAAGGATTCTTCTGAAATCCCTGATTCCTTCTGAAACAGCTTTGAACAGAGCGTTCCGTTCAGCACAGATGGCCAATCCGTACGAAGCGTTTTCGACATTAACTCCGAAATGAAGTTTACCGTTTGTGTCTTCAATGACCACAGCAACATGAAATTCAGAATAGGGGCAATAGCAGGAGCTGATCTGTTTCCTGGCAATCTCCAGAAGCTTGGCCAGGCCATTCTCCATCAGAATGTTCGTTCGATGAATGGCAGCGATCTCAGTTTGTCATTTGCGTTTCTCAGTCTGAGCGAAAGGACTTCGGAGAAAGCGCGTACTACTATCAATCCTATCCTGGGATTGTCAGTTAGGATACTGGAAATATCCGAGTGCGGTATTCTGGCCAGTTCGATCTTGGTGTGCGAATAGACTGAAGCGCTTCTGCTTCGGTGATCAAGGAGAACCATTTCGCCGAAGAAATCACCGGTGCTCAGAATTCCAAGAATCTGTTCGATGCCTTCATAGGTTCTCTTTGTAATACGTACCTTGCCTGACAGCAAGAGGAAGAGATGCTCACCAGGATCATCTTCACGGATTACTATGTTGTTCGCGTTCCACTCAGCATATTCTGCCTTATCTATGAATAGTTCAAGTTCAGCAGGTTCCAGGTTACGAAATAAGTACGCATTTTTAAATATGCTCCTGTGTTCTTCATTGAAGTTGCTGACCATGCTGTTTCCCCTCCCTTTCTCAGAATTCAGATCGAAACTTGCTTTTTTAGCGGCAGCCTGTCCAGATCAACAAAAATTGTCTTTTCTCTTTTGTAGATCACCTGTCCCGGTTTTCCTTTCCTTATACGGCTGACGTATTGCACCATCGTATAATCGACAGGTATTACACCCGAAGATACTCCACTCCCCCGTGCTGCCGCCACTGCCGCTTCAAGTATGATTTCTGCTGAAGGGTTGTCCGTCCTTCCGTCAAGCTTGAGAACAACATGTGCTCCGGGAATCCCCCGGGCGTGAAACCAGTAATCTCCCCTTTTGCCGATACTGAAGGTTACCTCATCATTCTCTTTTGCATTCCGCCCCGCAAAGCATCTCCATCCGCCTGTAAGTATGAGTGGTGTATACTCCTTACGCCTGTTGGCTTTCTTTCTGCTCTGCTTCTGATAATTCCCCAGGAGAGTGTTCACCTCGTCAATCGCAAGGTCCGGTGCTTCGGTGATTGAAGCGTCCAGTGCAGTTATCTCTTCTGTTATCGCGATTTCATGTTTATTCAGATTCGCTATCTCGATGTCTGCGTTGGAGGCTTTCCTGAAGTAACGCTGGGCGTTTTCTACAAGGGATTTTGAGAGTATGAGAGGGATATCGTGTTCAATTTCGTTCCAATCGGTTATCAGTATTCTTTTTATTCCCCTTCTTGAATTGTCCCCTTCCGATAGAAGCAGATTGCCCCAGATTCTGAATGTGTCCGGGGAAACAAGAGTTTCTGACGCATTCGTGACGTTCAAAAGCTTTTTTTTCAGTTTTACATGTCTTTTGCGCAGAATTGATATCCACATATCAATCCTGTCATCCTTCAGGCTGACTGTCCTGCTTGTCAGATCTGCGGACAAGGGGTTTTCAATTGGTTCTCCTTCTCCAAGCTGAATTGGAAGAGGTCCCTCCGGTCCAGACCATGGGCTGAAATCTTCATTCAGGATAGCCTGCTCAAGTATCTTAACAGATTCAAAAACTGAAATTTCTGTATCAGAGGAATGTTTGATCAGTGCTCTCGCTGTTACCGGACCGATGCCTTCCAGCGATCTGTAGAGTGTTTCAGGCATTACTACGTCTGCGGACAGTTCATCTCTGAGAATACTCGAATCGCACCATGATCCGGGTTGAAGCCCGGAGCAGGGAGGAGGTTTGTAAATCTGTCCCGGAGCTATTGTCCTGTATCTGCATTTACTTTTCGATATTTTTCTGTGACAGGCGAGAATCCTGTTATCAGACATCCGCACCAGAATAATATTGGCATTACGACCCGTTGCCTCAAAAATCAGCTTAACATCCGGAGATCCGTAAATAAGACCGCTGGTGAAAAGGATATACAGTATCCGATCAGATCCTGTCTGAGAGATTTCCCTTACTTCACCGCCTTCCAGGTGATGGCTCCATACAGGGGAAACGGTTTTTGCCATCTCTCTGCTCCCGGTCCACCAGAGTCCCGGTGAATCCGGTTTTGCTGTCAATACAAGCATGTTGTTACCGAATACCAGGCCATATCCATTCTGTACTGGAATACCTATTTTACTGCAGCGTCTGCCAAGTATATGATTCCTTAATAGGGGTATCTGTGAGCTGAGAAAAACACCGTCCAATGGAACTTCCTTTCACAACAGAATTGGTGAAAACTCAGGATAATGTATAATATACTTCTTGCCGTGATGGGCAGTGTTTACTCTGGAAGGACACTTGATGGAATCGATGACCGGTTTTGGATCTGCTACAGTGCGAAGAAATGGTTTCTCAGTTACCATTGAAGCAAAATCCGTGAATCACAAGGCTCTGAGTCCGACAATCCGTTTACCGGACGTACTCTGGAGTCAGGAGTCTGCGGCATGGAAAGCTGCCGGTAAGATGTTCGAGAGAGGCAGAATAAAGATTAACGTAAGGATTGATATCGAGGGAGAGGATGCTGCTTTACCTTCCATTAATCTTGATGCCGTTAGAAAATACATCAAAGCAGCAAAAGCTTTATCCGCGGATTTCAACTGTAAGGATGAAGTGTCTGCAGGATCGCTTTTCGGGCTTCCGGGAGTAGCATCGATGACTGATCCATCCGAACTGGACAGCGGAGAGCTTTCCAGTGCTTTCACGGAGTGTATGGAGAAAGCGCTTAAATCTCTGAAGGAAAGCCGCCTGCGGGAAGGAAATGCTCTTACTCCTGTTTTCATTGATGGTTTCCGAGCTATCAGATCACTTGCAGATCCCATACTTCAGGAACAGAAGAAAAATGTTCAGGAGAGGTTTCTTATACTGAAGGAGAGAATTACCATTCTTCTGGATGATGTCAGACTGGATGAAAATCGTCTTATGCAGGAACTGGCTGTTCTTGCTGACAGGTCAGATGTCAGTGAGGAAGTTCAGAGACTTCAGTGTCATCTTGATCAAGCAGGGGAAATACTGGATTCCGATATATCCTCTCCCGGTCGAAGACTGGGTTTTCTGATTCAGGAAATGCACAGAGAGATCAACACGATGGGATCCAAGGTCGATAATGCGGATCTATCGCTTTCAATAATTGAGATGAAGAATATCCTTTCATCGCTGAAAGAACAGGTTTTGAATATTGAATAGGTCTTATGGTATTCTTGTAGTGCTGGCCGGACCTTCCGGCGCCGGCAAGACAACACTTGCACATCATCTGGTTGATACGTTCAAGTCAGCAATATTCTCTGTTTCAACGACTACAAGATATTTGAGGGGATCTGAGAAGGATGGGGCGGACTATATTTTCGTCAGCAGAGAGGAGTTCGAGAAGAGAATTGAAACCGGATATTTTCTCGAATGGGCTGAAGTTCACGGACATCTTTACGGAACATCATCGGAGTGGGTTTCAGGGCGGCTCGCTGAGGGACGGAGTGTTATCCTGGATATAGATGTACAGGGAGCTCTTCAGGTGAAGGCTGCTTTTCCGGAGTCAGTTCTGGTTTTCATTCTTCCAACATCTCCGGAAGTGCTGGGCGACAGGCTTATCAACAGAAGCACTGATGATTCTGAAATTATCCTTGAACGGATGAAGGCAGCAGCATGGGAAACAGGTTGGATTGGTGCTTTCGATTATTTCATTCGGAATGACAGGCTTGAGGATTCAGTCAAACAGGTGGAGGCCATCCTTCAGGGAGAAGGAAACAGACTTGTGAATATGCCTTTTCCTGATGAAGCCAGGGTTTTCGAACCGGATGGTTTTTCCGGCCGTGACTACTGGAAAAATAAAAGAATCATAGTTACATCCGGTCCTACAAGAGAATCGCTGGATGAGGTCAGGTTTATTTCAAACAGATCCAGCGGACTTATGGGATCAAGTATGGCGGAAGCATTCAGAGATGCCGGTTCTGACGTGCTTTTTGTAACAGGACCAACCTGTAATATTAATCCTCCAGGTGTGAATACAGTTCATATCACAACTGCTTCGGATATGCTGGCTGTTCTCAGCAGTGAAGTTGGGAAAGCTGATCTATTAGTTATGGCTGCCGCTGTATCAGATTTTAAACCAATATCATACGTGCATGGTAAGATGGAGCGAACCGGGGAGTGTGAGTTGCAGCTGGAAGCGACTCCTGATATTCTTTCAACTCTGAATGAAACTGTTGAATGCATGTGTCCTGTACTTGCTTTTGCTCTGGAATTCGGGGAAGATTCCGAAGAAAAGGCTCTGAAGAAGATGAGGCGTAAAGGAGCATGCGCTGTGTTCCTCAACAGGGGAGATATCAGCGGAATTGGTATGGAAGCGACAGGTAATGAAGGAATGATTATTTTCGAGGATGGTTCCTCTTCAATAATTCATCGGTGCTCAAAACGATACGCTGCTGAGCTTATGATAGCCGCGATGGGAAGATATATGATGAAAAGGACTGGCGGAGAGTGAGCAGCACCGATAAAAGCAGGACTGAAAAAACAGGCAGAGCTGATCCTTTCTGGAATTCAGTTGCAAGTTTTGATCTTGATGAGATATTCGTACTGCCCGAGTGGATCAGCAAACTTCGTGGAGAGTGTATTAATCCTGATAGCAATATCATCTCTCAAAGTATAGATGCTGAACTGGAAGCTCTTAAGACAAGAGTTGGCGACTGTTCCGGCTGCCGATTATGCGCTGAGCGGAATTCAATTGTATTCGGAGGCGGGAACCCTGCGGCCGGGATAGTGATTATTGGTGAGGGTCCGGGAGCGAATGAAGACAAGGTGGGCGAACCTTTTGTGGGAAAAGCAGGAAAACTTCTTGACAGGATTCTGGGGGCGATTGATCTTGATAGAACCTCCGTTTACATCACGAACATCGTCAAGTGCAGACCCCCCGGGAACAGAACACCGTCGAAGGATGAAGTGGCTGCCTGTCTGTGGATACTCGAGGAACAGATAAAGATAATGAACCCCGGTGTTATTCTAACTCTGGGAGCTCCCGCAAGCAGAACCGTAATTGGAAGCACAGATGGAATTGGTAAGCTTCGGAGTTCAATTCACAGATATGGAGAGATACCGGTTATTCCCACATACCATCCGGCCGCTCTATTAAGAACAGATGCTCTGAAGAGACCGGTGTGGGAGGATATGAAAATGTTAAAACAGCTATTGCTGGAACTTGGACTTCCTCGAACTGAACAGGATCAGGTATGACAGATCAGCCGGGGCAGCGTCCCCCACACAGTCCTGACGCTGAAAAAAGCGTACTTGGAGCCATGCTTCTTGATCAGGAACTTGCGGTTGAGGCTCTGGATGCTTTAAATACGCAGGATTTCTTTGACAGAAAGCATCGAAGAATTTTCCAGGCCTGCCGTGATCTTGACGCAAAGAACAGTGTAACTGACATGGTTACGGTAAGTGAAGAACTTGCGCGGAAAAAAAAGCTGGAGGAAGCTGGAGGTATTGAATACCTTGCTTCCCTTACTGACGATATCCCTCTTCTTTCCAACGTGCTTCAGTATATCAGGATTATCAAGGACAAGGCAATGCTGCGGCAGCTGCTCAAGATAAGCAGGGAGAATATTCAGGAAGTGCTTGAAGGTACTTCAGACGTGAAGGATGTAATTGATAGCGCAGCCAGCAAGATCATAGCGATTACCGAATCGAACTCAATGGGGGAATTAAAACCGATTTCGCAGCTGGTATCCAGGGGGATCGAGGATCTTGAGGAACTTAGGAATACAAAGGGTTTTGTTACAGGGCTTTCCACCGGTTTTGATGAACTTGACAGAATGACAACAGGATTCCATCCGGGGGAACTCATTATCCTTGCTGCCCGACCCGGAATCGGAAAAACCAGTATGGCTCTCAATATGGCAACTCACATCGCACGGGAAACGGACAGAGCGGTCGCCATATTCAGCCTGGAAATGTCCGACACCATGCTGACCCAGAGAATGCTCTGCGCAGACGCTCATATAGGAACCAAACCGATCATCGAGGGTACACTTGCGCAGGAACACTGGTATGAACTTCAGGCAGCCGCTGACAGACTCCAGCGAATGAAGATTTATATCGATGACTCTGCCAGTATAGGCTCAATGGATATTCGAGCAAAAGTAAGAAGTCTGAAAAGGCGGGAAGATCTATGCATGGTGTTCGTAGATTATCTCCAGCTCATGCGCGGAGATGGAGAGAACAGGCAGCAGGAGATAGCAAGAATATCCGGTGATCTCAAAGCCCTGTCCAAGGAGATGGAACTGCCTGTTATGGCACTTTCTCAGCTCAGCAGAATGGCAACAAAGCGCTCTGGTTCTCCAAGACTCAGCGATCTTCGGGAGAGCGGAGCGATAGAGCAGGACGCCGACCTTGTTATGTTCCTGCATCAGCCTGACATACACAACGAGCAGGACGAGGAGTATGAAATAGAGGTTGACTATCTTCGAAGGGAAACGATATTGAAGATAGGAAAACAGCGAAATGGTCCTCTCGGTATCATAAATCTGATATTCAGGGCCGATATAACTCGTTTCTTTCCGGTGGATAAAGAAGGATTCGAGAAATAGGGAGAACAATTGGCCAAAAAGAGGATCCAATTCATCTGTAACGAATGCGGCGGCATTTCCCCTGCATGGTCTGGAAGGTGTCCGCATTGCGATTCATGGAACACAATGGTTGAGGAAGTGGTTGTTAAATCTGAAAGGAGATATGTCAATCAGCAGAATATCTGCCCTGTACCATTAACAGAGATACCGGAATGTTCAGGAGAAAGACTGCAATCCGGAATTGAAGAACTTGACAGGGTTCTTGGGGGTGGAGTACTTAAAAGTTCGGTTAATCTCATTGGGGGAGAACCGGGGATAGGAAAGAGTACTCTGATGATTCAACTCTCCGCAAAACTTGCGGAAGCCGGAGAGAAAATCCTGTATGCGACAGGTGAGGAATCCCCGGAACAGGTTGCTGGAAGAGCAAGAAGAACCGGTTCTATGAATGAGAATGTCACCATTCTTCCGGCGACTGATCTTGATATTGTACTGGATAATCTGGTTAATTCCGGAGGTTCAGTGCTTATTATTGATTCGATACAGACACTGTATTCATCTGATCTTTCCAGTGCCCCAGGGTCTGTTTCCCAGGTCAGACACTGCACTTCAGAGATTATCAGAACATGCAAGTCACGGGGAATAACTGCGTTTATTGTGGGGCATATTACCAAGGCAGGATCTCTGGCCGGGCCCAAAGTGCTTGAGCATCTAGTAGATGCGGTGATTTACTTTGAGGGAGAGGGTGATCGTTTGTATCGTCTTCTCAGAGCCGCTAAAAACAGATTCGGCTCAACAAATGAACTTGGTATTTTTGAAATGACAGCTGAAGGGCTGAAGAGTGTCAGTGAAGCTTCCGCTTACTTTCTTAGAAGAGAGAATGCCATAAGAACGGGAACTGTTGTTACAGCGATAATGGAAGGTACGAGACCGTTCCTGGTGGAAGTTCAGGCTCTGACAAGTACTACAAGGTACGGGTATCCTCAAAGGAGTGTAAACGGTATGGATTCCCGCAGACTGCCCATGCTCCTTGCCGTTCTTGAAAAGAGATGCGGGATGGATCTCGGCAATCAGGATGTCTATGTTAATGTTGCCGGAGGAGCCAGTCTTACGGATCGGGGAGCTGATCTGGGTGTTTGTCTTGCCGTGGCTTCAAGCAGACTTGATAAACCGGTTAGGAAAGGTATTACCGTCAGCAGTGAAATCGGGCTTGGCGGTGAACTCAGACCGGTAATACATTTCGATTTGAGATTGAGGGAAACTCTCAATCTGGGATTCAAAACACTGGCAGGAGCGTCTGATAACACGAAAAATGCCGGTAAAGGAGCTGAAGGTTACCTCAATTTATTCGATTCAATAGAGGGCCTTCTCTCAGAAGATTCAGGAGAAGGAGAAAAATGGTTATGAAAATTTCGGGCTGGGAAGTACGTGTGCTTTTCGTTCTTGTTCTTGGCCTGCTGGGGACATTTGCATTTGATGGATTTTCGCCATCCCCATGGTTCGGACTTGCAGGGATTGGAATCGGGCTGATTGCTGTTCTGCTGCAGATGGCCTTCGTCAGACTTCCAGCTGATGAGATAATCTATACAACAGTTGGAGCGATTATTGGGCTGGTCTCAGGAATTCTTATTATCGTTGCCTTGCGTATGGGCAACCTTATTATGGGAGAATCCGGCGTTACGCCACTTGTAATGATACCCTTTGTTTTCGCTTACATTTTCGGGCATGTAGCGCTCACAAAGGGGAAGAAACTTGATCTTCTCTGCTCAGTAGAAAAAAGCGATATAGTAAATACTCCTGTTCTTGTTGATATGTCCGCTGTCATTGATGGTAGGGTAGCTGATCTGGTGCTTGCAGGTCTTGTAAGAGGTCCTTTCATTCTTCCCGACTCAATCAAGAAGAATCTTGAAGATATGTCCAATTCTGAAGACATCATCGAGCGAGGTCGGGGAAGACGGGGAACTGAAACACTTGAACGCCTTGAAGAAACTGCTGGAAAATCCGGTGGTCTTGAATTCAGGGATTTCGGTAAACCTGAGAAAGAACGGTTCCGTATGCTTGACTTGCTCAGCAAAAAAGGGGTATCTCTTCTCAGCAGCGATAAGGATATTCTAGATATCGCGATTAAGGAGGGTAACCACGTGATCAACCTTGAAGAGGTTGGCCCTGCCTCAAGACCTATTACTCTTCCAGGTGAAGTACTGTCATTGAAAATGATTCGCAAAGGGAGGAATCCCAAACAGGCTGTGGGATTCATGGATGATGGTACCATGATCGTAGTTGAAGGTGCGGAAGACAAGATAGGTGATACGATTGAGGTTCAGGCTCATACTACTTTCAGGTCTTCCGGCGGAACCATGGTCTTCGCAAGGCTCCAGCAGAACGAAAACGACAGCATTCAGGAGCGAATGAAGTAAATTAATACAAAGAAAACCGGGGAGCATGCAAAGAAAAACCTGGGGAACCGTGATTGTTGCTGCAGGAGCAGGCTCAAGATTTGCCTCCGATACACCCAAGCAGTTTCTCAAACTACGAGGTAAACCTTTAATAGACTGGTCAATAGATACGTTTTCCAATATCGCGGGAATCAGTGAAATCGTAGTCGTTTTACCTTTGAATGAAGAACAGTGGAAACCATACTGGATACCTTCAGAAAAAGTAAGGACTGTACCTGGAGGCATACGCCGGCAGGATTCTGTTCTGGAGGGTTTGAGGGCACTGGGTTCTCACAGGTGGGTTCTCGTTCATGATGCTGCACGTCCTCTCGTATCAGCCGGGATTATTCATAGGGTTATGAAGGGTACAGAGGAGGCCGGAGCGGCGGTGCCTGTGGTTTCAGTCAGAGATACTGTTAAGGAAATATCCAAAAACCTTATCAGCGGAACTGTTGAAAGAGATGACCTGAGAATGAGTCAGACACCTCAGGGATTCAGGCTGGATATACTTGAAGAAGTTCTCTCCTCTGCGATTGACGTTACTGATGAGTGTTCAGCAATGGAACAGGCCGGGCACGAAATTCTTGCAGTTAATGGTGATCTTCGGAATATGAAGCTTACAGATCCATCTGATTTTGCGATTGTTGAGTCGCTTGTGCCCGAAAAGACAGAATCACGTACCGGAATCGGGCTCGATTTTCATCCTTTTACCAGAGGCAGACCTCTCCTTATCGGGGGATGCAGAATTAACGAAACCATGGGGCTTTCAGGGCATTCCGACGGTGATGCCGTGTTGCATGCCATTACCGATGCGCTCCTTTCCGCCTCCAGACTCGGAGATATCGGCATTCATTTCCCCCCGGGAGATGAGAAATGGAAAAATGCGGACAGCTCGGAGATGCTGATGACTGTGAACAGCCTCATCTCAAGAGATGGATGGACTATCAGACAGATAGATATTACCGTAATTTCAGATTTACCCAGAATCGCTCCCATTCGTGATCGATTAATCAGCAGGATTGCAGAGATACTGTGTATCAGAAAGGATACAGTCTGGGTAAAAGGTACAACAACGAATACTCTTGGAGACATTGGAAAAGGTAAGGGATTGGGTTGCATGGTCATGGCAGTTATTACCCGAAGAATCCCCGGAGCAGCATTTGGAAGTATGGAGAATCGGTGATAGAGCAGATACTTGAATATCTGGCGAACAACCCTCCCGGAATCTGGGCAGGACCATTACTTGGAATAATCGCTTTTACTGAAACTCTGTTCCCGCCACTTCCAGGGGATATTCTATTTGTTATCCTGGCAGGATGGGCAATGACCGGTGGTCTTTCCCTCATTCTTGCAGCTTCATTCGGTATAGCCGGGTGTTTTATCGCAAGTTGTATTCTGTTTTTCATCGGGCATTCACCCGGCAGGAAATTTGTGGATGGATGGTTATCCAGGAAAGTAAGCCCCATACGTGTGGAGAAAGCAAAATCACTGATTAAGAAATACGGACCCGTTATTCTTGCGGGAAGCCGATTCATTCCAGGGGTAAGATCTCTTCTCGTCTTAATGGCGGGAACAAGCGGTATGCGTTTTGCCGGGGCAGCTTTTCCTGTCGCAATAAGCGCAATTGCATGGTATGTCATCCTTTCGTTTGCCGGTTCAATACTCGGCAATAATCTGGAAGCTGTTGAAGAATTCATGAAACAGTTCGAAGTGTGGATATGGGGTCTTCTAGGTGTTGTATTTGTCGTTTTCGTGTTGTTGAAAAGGTCCTGCAGGAAAGGACAACAGAAATGAAGATTCTATTTGTCGCTGCGGAAGCGTATCCATTCGCAAGCACAGGAGGGCTTTCAGGTGTTACAGGATCCCTCCCCATTGCACTGCATCGAGCAGGTCATGATGTAAGTCTGATAATGCCCTTTTATCGTGATATCAGGAATCTGGATGATTATGAATGGGCTGAAACACAGTTCTCCACTTCAGCCGGCGAGAAATACGGTCTCGCCAGAACAGTGTTTCCAGGGAGCAATGTTCCGGTATATCTGGTTAGCAAGGATGAGTATTTCGACAGGCCTGGTATTTACTGCACCAGTGATGGAGAAGCCTTTTCAGACAGTGTATCCAGATATGGGTTTTTCTGTAGAGCAGTTGCTTCCTTTCAGGAAAGTCTTGAAAAGATTCCGGATGTACTTCACTGTCATGACTGGCAGACCGGTCTGGTGCCCGCTTACGTTCGGAATTTCCGTAAACCAGCTGTTGTATTCACAGTTCATAATATGCATTATCAGGGAAATTTTTCTCCCGAGGAATACTCAACTACATTCCTGCCATGGTCCCTCTATACAGTAGATGGACTGGAATATTTCGGAACCTTCAGTTTTCTCAAATCGGGAATTATCTATTCCGACTATATAACTACAGTAAGCAATTCTTATGCGAAGGAGATCCAGACACCGGCATTCGGTGAGAATATGGATGGAATATTCCGCAGACGCTCGAACAGTCTGACAGGGATACTGAATGGAATCGATTACGAAGTATGGGATCCGTCCACTGATTCCTCTATAGCAGCGAATTACAGCGCGGGCTCCATTGGTCCGAGGAAAATTTGCAGGAATGAGCTTATCAGGCAACACAACCTTGAACGGAATTCTGACGGAATGATCATCGGAATTGTTTCCAGGCTTACCGGGCAGAAGGGGCTGGACCTGCTTTTTCCCATTGTCGGTAATCTTCTTCAGGAAGGGTTGAATTTCGTCATTCTCGGAACCGGAGAAAGGCACTACATGAAGAAATTCAAAAAACTCTCAAAAAAGAATCCCGGCAGGGTCTCCGTCACTCTGGATTACGATGAAGAAATGGCTCGCTCGATATTCGCAGGATGTGACCTTTTCGTCATGCCAAGCAGATTCGAACCTTGCGGTCTTGCTCAGATGATAGCCATGCGGTACGGAGCCGTACCTCTTGTCAGAAAAACAGGCGGACTTGCCGACACGGTAATCGATGAGAAAGATAACGGTTTCGGTTATGTTTTTGATAATTCGGATCCGGACGAACTGCTAAGGGCAGTTCTTCGAGCAAAGAGGCTGTTCGGGAACAGGCGCAAGTGGGTCTGGCTGATGAAAAAATGCATGAATCAGGATAATTCCTGGAACAGCCGGGCTGAGCCGTACATAGACGTTTATCAGAAAGCAGTTGAAACAAGGAGGAGAAGGTGACATATGCGGAATAGGAAAACCGTTGAATCTCTCCTTTCCGTATTCACTCAATTCTGGCAGACTGATCGCGCCTATTTGCTTCTGAGGAATACCGGAACTGCCGGGATTGTAATGATCGCTTCTGTAATAGTGATATCTGCATCCGGTTACGTTCCAACAATGCTCATTAACTGGGACGAGGGACAGGAACTATGGATTGATGAGAGAATGCCTGAACTGTTAGATCAGGGTTTTACTCCCGCACAGGCAGACAGTGTTATTGCGGGAGAGATTTATGAAATGCAGGGAAGGATGGAAAGCCTCCCGCTTGCAAGTCTTATTGAAAGAGGATTGATGGCTGTCATTGGTGCTCTGGCAGCTTTCGGAATAGTGTATGCTGTTGAGACCAGGAAGGCTGGGAGATTTGGGGATTTCATAACATCTGCGATGCTGTCTCAGGCGGCATACATGCTTACCGGTGTTTTACTGGTTGTTACTGTTATATTGCTGAAAATACCTCCAACGGTAAGGTTGAATCTTGCAGTGTTTATTCCGGTTGACACTCTTTCTCCATCAAGAATTCACGTTTTCCTGTTCAGGTTTCTAAGCAGTTTTGATATTCCTTCAGTTGCAGCGCTTCTTCTCTGGGGGCGGGGGCTTTCAGCTATACTTGAACGGAAGCACACATGGGGAATCCGGCTCTGTTTCTCTGTATATATAATTGGAGTTATGCTTATTTCTTTTCCGGTGATGTTCGCACCGGCAGCTTAAAAGGAAAGGAGTGTTGAGCGAATGAGAACAATCTCAATACTTATCCTCTTATTGGTTTCATTAATATTCGGACAGGACGATGTGCCTGCTCTGGATCTTTCCGGCTGGGTTCAGCTGGCTTTTGAGAATTCTCCTGATCTCGAAATGTCATCAGCAGATCTATTTTCTGCGGATGCCGCAGTTTCCTCGTCAAAATCATTTCTGTGGCCCTCACTCACATTCAGCTCTTCAGCAGGGCATTCATGGAGTTCAACACCCGATATGACCGGAGGCTACACTGATACAGACAAATCTTCGTGGTCGTTATCTGCCGGTCTCTCCCAGGAGATTCTGGCGAGTGGCGGCGGCAGCTGGCTTCGATTGTCCGGAAGCAGGCACGCAAGAGAAGCATCCAGATATGATCTGGATCAGACCAGACTGGAACTGACCATGGATGTTATAGAAGCTTACTATGGAGTGATAGAATCCATAGGGCTTTCTGCTACAGCTGAGAAAGCTCTTAATAGAACAAATGAACAGACGCGAAGGATCCAGTCCTTGTATGACCTTGGAGCCGCAACGAATCTTGAGCTTATACAGACTGAAGTTCAACAGAGCCGTGACAGTCTTACACTTCTGCAGCGAAGGCAGGGAGTGACGAATGCTTATGCTCTTCTGTATCAGACAGTCGGAATTGTAGGTTCGGAAACGGAGGTAAATACCGCTGCCGTTCTTCAGCCTTTATCAATAAGATCGGCAATGGGTCTTGATGTTGATCTGTCCCGGAACATTTCACTTGCAGCTGCAAGGGAAAGACTTGCTGAAGTTGAACTTTCATATGAGGCATATAAACGTTCATACTGGCCATCGCTGAACGCCAGCGGAAACTGGAACTGGAACAATGATGAACTTGAATTCGATGACTTCACCGACAGAGACAGCTGGAATGTTTCTTTGACAATGAGCTGGACCTTATTCGACGGATTCAACAGGGAAAGTAGAATTCAATCATCCAGGGCTTCCGTTCTAAGACAGCAGGCATCATTTGAATCACTGGATAATTCACTCAGAACTGCTGTATTGACACTGAGGAATAATCTTATCAGTTCTATTGAATCCTGGAAATTGGCCCTGGAGATTCTGAATCAGGCAGAAGAACAGCTCCGGCTTTCAATGATGAGTTACGATTTGGGCAGTCTTTCCCTTCTGGATCTTCTTGATGCTCAGTCAGGAGTTGCTGATGCAGAGGTTTCTGTTGAATCCGCAATAACATCCAGTCTCATTGCTGAAGCCAGACTTTTAGTTCTTCTGGGGCAGTCACCCAGAACGGGAGAATAGAAAAACAGAATCAAGGTTCTGGATCTGCGGAGTTCTCAGAAAGAGTATCAATGTTAGTGAGGGACTAAAATAAGTAAAAGCTTGGTTATGCTGCTTGTTCTTGTTCTAGCAGGCTGCCTGTCTGCGGGTAACAAATGGCAATTGCACGGCGTGAATTTTTCGTATACCCGCCCGGGTACATTTGAAACAGTTACGATGTTTCCGGTAGTATGGGATATTCGGAGCACAGGACACATATACCGTGAATATCTTGATGCGTACGGTCTTACTTGTCAGGAAGACCCCGTTCTCTCCCTTCTTGTGGAAGCCGGGCAGAGCGGTTTCAATGCCGCAATAGTCCGATCTGAACTCTGGTATCAGGAAGTTCCTGAACCATACGGGGCTGGTAATGATATTCTTGCCGAGAATGCAAACGCCATTCGCGAAACAGGTATGAATGTTATTCTTGGAGGCTTCTGGACAAATTTCTGGAAGGTTGAACATAATGATGCTGTTGTGGATTATCTCTCTGAATATGTTCGACAGACCGCGCTGATGTATGATGGTGATGTGATCGGTATTTTCGGATTTGATGAACCCGCCGTGAAATATCTTGAAAATCCTCATTACGCATATCGATGGCTGGGAATGGTGGATGACTATTCCAATGAGTGCAGAGAACGGATTTGTCTTCCTTTTACATCTTTCATTTCAAAACACGGAGATAATGTTTCTGGTATCTGGGTGCCATACAGTGATACAACAAGTGTCCTGAACAGGTTTTCAAGATTTTTGGACATGATTACTCTCAACATGTATCCGGTTAAGAACAATGAGCGCAGAACCAGAACTTTCGTTATGAACACAGACAGCATACTATTCTGTGGCGCAACTAATTTACTCCCTTCTCCGTCACCTTATTATGAGGTATTCTGTGATCAGGACGAGTTTTACACGGTGAACAGTACCGGTGAAAAAAGCACTTTCCGTGTTTATGAATTCGCCTGGAGTTATGATTTTGAGGATTTTGAAATAGATCTGACGTGGGAAATCGATCTTCCGTTTATACCAACTGATATAGCATGTAGTGATTTCAGAGCATCCGATGCAGGTTCAAGAGCTGGAAGAAATCACAATATCAATGGTGCTGTTGTACTGTGGGACAGCCTGTCGAACGCAGGTGGAGCAGAGATGGTTGTTTATTTCAACGGAACTGATCTTGTATTCGATTCGTTACCTGATTTTCAGGATTCCGGAATTGCGAGGCCGATGGCTTTCTGTGTTGGTGAAACAGGCTATCGTGAGAATGGAGTAGTATTTGACGGTGTAATCGGTAGAAGTAACACTGCAATTCTGGGAGTATATGTTAACGACAACAATGAAGTTACAGTCAATATTTTTTCCAGAGGGGAATGTGGCGAATTCCATCTGGACATGCGTTATCCTTTTCAAATATCTGACTTTACTCCCGATAGAGTTGTATGGGGAAGGTTCTGGGGTGATTCAGAAAGTGAAGACTGGCTGAACAATAATGATTGTGGATTCGTACTGCTCAGGGAAAATGGACAATACATCACCGCTCGACCCGGCAGCGGTGAAGAGAACTGGATGCTCATTCCTGAAGGCGGGGCATATTACGAAAACCTTTTTGGAACGAATTACGAACCGATTTCCATATTTATCACCCGTGATGACTCAAGTGAGCCTCAGTGGTCTGCCGGTATTGACTTCATTTCAGCTGTCTTTGAAGACAGGTTCATTCGCGCACGGAGCAGTGATGATGTACCATGGTTCGATGATTTGACAGATCTGATGATTCAAGGCGATCATCCTGACATTATCGCTGCGTCAGCTTACCATCCCGATAAGCGATATGGAGACGTTCTGCTATGTATTACCGATGACGGGATACTGGAATCGAGTCATTCTATCCAGGATTCTGAGCTGGCAGAAGTTATTGAGTTGAGGGAAGTGCGTTATGCATCGGGTCAGGATATCTGTTCCGGAGCCAGGGTACTTAATACAAGAAGACCGATTCGAGCCGGTGTTCTGATTGATTCTACCGGTATCTGTTTTGCGGGATCCGAACTGTACTGGGACTATTACGATATTTTCAGATTTGATATTTTCTCAGGATGTTTTGAAACCGCGATGGATAACGGTGTGAGAACGACAGATATTGATAACTGTGTTTTTGCGAACATTCAAGCTTATGGAAGGCACGCTTTTGGATTACCAAGCTACTCTGCTTCAAGGGATACTTTACTGTATATGGTTACAGTTCCTCTGATAAAA
Organism: uncultured bacterium; assembly: GCA_965372215.1. GTDB lineage: Bacteria > Fermentibacterota > Fermentibacteria > Fermentibacterales > JCC-6 > Aegiribacteria. The sequence continues at coordinate 26,221 of CBDVBK010000004.1, forward strand.
GGTTCCAGGGGGCTAGTATTCTACGCAATGGATTTAGCTCTGAAATCCGGAAATCTCAGAAGTGATGGTTCTCTGAGATATCCGAATCTGATGCAGAACTGGGGTCCAAGCAGGGATCACGGGAACATTGATCTTGTTGGACGGATTCATGAATCAGTCGCGATTCTTACAGGTAATCAACCGGGTGGTGGACCGAATTTTCTTGAAGCTCTTGTGAGCGAACAATACGGAGCTCTTTCTGACGAAATTGCTGTGAATTGTGAATTTGAAGCAGAAGGGTACCTCCCTCAACCGGAGAACAGTACTCTGAATTTCCTTGCGCTTGAAAGAAGCATTAACGGAAGAATTCTCCTTCTTGTATCCAATGATTCGCACTATCAGGTCTCTGCCGGTCAGGCTATCTGTCTGCCCGGTCGATTCGCGGAAGATTATTTAATTCATACATACGGTGGATTTTCCCCCATTTCTGAAACTGCAAGGCGCAGGGGATCCGTATTTTCCAGGGCGTTCAATGATAACCGGAGCGATATCGGGCTTGTTCTTGACATGAGTGGTATGCTTCCTTTATCTGTATCTCTTCTGGAACTTGAGCCGACTTTTGAGGGCGGGTATCCAGGGGGAAGTACATTTCTGGAGATTCAATTCTCGGGCGGAGGTTCAGTAAATCTCAGATTCAAGGTGACTGGAATTAACCGAAGCACTTTGTCCTTGTACGATCTTGCGGGCAGAAGAATAGAGACAATCTGGACCGGTGAAAGTTTTCCGGGTGTAATGGAAATCGCACTGAGCCCTGCTCAAAGACCTTCCGGACTTTACTTCGCAGTTCTGGAATCTCAGAATTACTTCATATCCAGAAAAGTCATGATGTTTAGATAGAATATTCGGGGCTTGCGTTTGGCTCTGATTATTATGATAAAAGAAATTCCGAAAGTTATCTATCAATTTCGCTAGGAGGAGTGAATGGGCAGACTTGCATTTCTATTTCCCGGTCAGGCTTCACAGAGCGTTGGCATGGATTCCTATCTGAGAGAGTATCCGGATGCGGTAGATTTCCTGGATAGAATCAATAAAATGACTGGTGTTCTCGGATTAAGCAATATCATATCGAACGGTCCTTCTGAATTACTGACTCGAACCGATAACGTTCAGCCTGCTATTACAATGATCAGTATCTCCATCATGAATGTACTGGTAGCTGCAGGAGTCAAACCTGAAGGAACCGCTGGTCACAGCCTCGGGGAATATTCTGCTCTTGTAACAGCAGGAGTGCTTCTTCCGGAAATCGCTGCAAAACTCACCCGCATAAGAGGCGAACTTATGCAGCAGTGTGCCAACAGGCATCCCGGAGGAATGCTTGCTCTCATCGGAATCGAACTTGACGATGCCAGGAAATGCGTTGAGGAAGCATCCTCGATTGGACCTGTCGGCATTGCGAATGTGAATGCCACAGGACAGGTAGTGATTTCCGGCGCGAATGATGCACTGGAAAAAGCTGGCAAGCTGTGCAAGGCAGCGGGGGCTAGAAGAGTAATACCTCTTAAAGTATCGGGAGCATGGCATTCACCACTGATGAAGGATGCCGCTAAAGGTCTTGAATGCGCTCTGGATGATGCAGGATTCTATGAACCTGAAATTCCAGTTGTAGCGAATGTTACCGCTGATCTTATAAGGAGCGGTGATCAGGCCAAGCAGCTGCTCAAAGAGCAGGTAACTTCGCCGGTCCTATGGGCTGATTCCATGAAGAAGCTGCTGAACAGTGGTTTCGACACTTTCATAGAAGTCGGTCCAGGGCAGGTTCTCCAGGGGCTTCTAAGGAGAGTGGAGGGTGTAACTGTATACGGAACCCACGACAAAGAAGCTCTGGACAAGACTCTATCTGAACTTGCATGAATTCAGCTGACTTATCAAGATGCTGATCATTGCGGGATATTCTTAAGGAATCTGCTCAAATCGTATTCTGTAATTCCTTTACCAATCTGTTATGCGCTTCGAAAGCCAGGTGAGGTACTTCTTTTATTGGAGCCCACACTATTTCGGAAGCATCGTCCCCCGGTTTTGCTGTACCCTTCCAGCCGATTACTTCCAATGCGACCAGCAGAATCCCTCCGTAAGCTGTCATATCTGTTTCCAGCCCGAACAGGCGACTGTCCGTCAGTTCAAGATTGGTTTCTTCCATTAATTCGCGAGATCCGCATTCAAGAGGAGTCTCACCGGTTTCAAGAAATCCGCCGGGGAGAGAAAGCATATCCTTCTTTGGCGGCACAGCTCTCCTTACCAGCAGAATGCGATCTTCATCATGAACAATCAGAGCTACTGCAGGTAATGGATTTCTATAATGAATATATCCGCACATTTCGCAGTGTAGATGTCCCTCTCCTCCGGGTGACTGCTGAAGGGGAGATCCGCACACGATACAGAAACCTGGAGGAAGGTAAAAGGAATTCCCATCCGGTTTTGAAGGCAGCGGACCGGCCTCAGGAAAATGCCCCGGGATGTTGCCGTGAATTCTTCCGGATTTCCTGGAAATCACTCTTCTGACGAACAATCTGGCTTCATGAACGGCTTCTTCGATGGAAAATCCCAAAGCCAGTAAAGCCGCGCATGAAGTTGCCAGAGTACAGCCGGTTCCGTGAACGTTTTCTGCTGTAATTCTGTTCCCGCCAAACCAGGTTTTCTTCAGATCTGTGACAAGGACATCTTCAGGATTTCCTTTAATGTGTCCTCCTTTCACCAGCACCGCTTCAGCTCCCATCCGGAGGAGCGCTTCCCCGGCGTTTTCCATGTCCTGTTTGTTTCTGATCGCAATGCCTGTAAGGATTTCTGCTTCATCAAGATTTGGCGTACATAATGTTGACAACGGTATAAGAGTGTGTTTCAGCACTTCAATAAGGCTGCTATCCGCAAGAGAGTATCCGCCGCCCGCTGTCAGAACGGGATCGAGTATGTAAGGAACCTTCTTCAGATCACCGTTGAGAGTTTCCGACAGAATTAAGGCATTTTCCGAAGTTCCGAGCATCCCTGATTTAACAGCGCTGACCGGTCCATCATTACATACTGCTCTGATCTGGTCTGCTACTATATCGGTGGGAATTGCTTCCCAGTATAGAACATTTCCACTGTTCTGGACTGTCAGGGCTGTAACAACCGGGCATCCGTGAATACCCATTGCGGCCGCTGTCTTCAGATCAGCTGCTAATCCGGCACCACCGCTTGGATCGGTTCCTCCGGCAAGCAGCAGTACAGGACGAATATCTTCAGATTTCATCATACCTTCCATTCGGTCAGTTCAGACTGCATACTTCACCAGAGCACAATACCTGGTGAAGTATGCAGGCTCTAGCCCACAGGATGTAATGGAATTATGCTTACAGTTATATGTGGAATTATACATGCCGATATGCATATTTCCGAGTGCCCCCATCAGGCACCCGCACGGATAGGTGAATGGCAGGGCAGTTAAACCCAGAGACGGTTTCAAAGACTACTGTTTATCGGTAATGCTTGAGAAGGTGGAAAAGAACAGTGCATCTGAACATGAGAACTGTGCTTGGCGGAATACTGCTGTTTCTATTACCTGTAACTTCGCAGGCCTCATTTGTTGAGCCTGAAGTAGATTCTATTGTTGTCGCAGGAGATATTCCCGTATCTCAGAGCAAACTTCTTCACGGAACAGGACTTAAACCGGGATCTTCTCTTTTAAGGATTACGCCCGCTGAAGTGCAGATCGGCATCGCATTGAACCTGACGGCGCTCGGATATCTTTCACCGGCTGTTGATGTACAATGGCCCCTCTGGGATGATGAAACAGCAATAGTAAGAATATCAGTAGATACAGGAATGAGGAGCCTGCTTTCCGGTCTTGTCTTTAAGGGTATTACACTCTTCTCCGCTGATTCTCTCGCAAACCTGTATCCCGGGGTCATAGGTGAACCGATAACGCCTGGAGACACTCTTGCTTTCCGGAATGCTGTGCTGAAAAGCTATGATGAAAGAGGGTATATTAATGCGTTGTTACATATCAACCTGCTGAGCCTCAGTGAAATCGAGGGTCGAACCGGAGTAAACACAGGTTACAGGGCGGTTGAATGTGTAGTTGACGAAAACAACCAGATTTTCCTGGGGAGTGTTACAGTGACGGGGCTGGAGACTGTCCGTGAAAAGGTTATAACCAGAGAATTGATGATTTCACCCGGAGATTCTCTGAATATGGAATTGCTCCGTCAGTCCATAAGTACAATCTATCAGCTGGGACTGTTTCAGGATGTCCGTTTTTCCTATCATGATTGCCCTGATGACAGCAGTATTGTGGATCTTTCTGTTACCGTGACCGAAAGCAGGTATCACAGAGTCGATCTCGGAACGGGGTATGTATCTCCATCCGCTGTATTTGGCAGCATCAGATGGCTTCATCCCAATATCATGGGGAATAATCAGAGGCTCTCAATCGGGTTTCATTACATGGAGTATTTTGGATCTAATGTAGGACGTAAAATCGAACCGGAAATCACGTACGAGGAACCATGGTTTCTCTCGACAAGATGGAGATGGCAGCTGAAACTTGGATACCTTAATCTGTCTATACCCGGTCTTTATCAGAGGAGTTATTCGATCACTTCATCATTTGCCAGGAACATTACGAATCACCTTAAATTTACCGCGGGATACAGCCTTGAATACGAGACATACAGTGACAGCTCAACAGAGGAAGGAACCTCGGAGGCGGTATGGTATACCACTTCCAGTATTACATCCTCGCTGATTCATGATACTCGTTCTCCTCTCTTAAATCCTATCAGAGGACACTGGATGATGGTGGAGGGCAAACTGTCAGGCAGCTTTCTCGGAGGTGCTGATTACTACAGGCTCTGTAATGAAGCCAGATTGTTTACCCCGTTCGGTGATGATTTTGTGCTGGCCATGCGTATGAGATACGGAGTAGCGTTTCCTTATGGAGATGATGTTTCGGTTCCCCCTGATGACAGGTTCTTCATGGGTGGAGGAACAACAATTCGCGGTTACCCTTTCAATTCACTTGGTCCTAGAGACAGTGGCGATAATCCCATAGGCGGACGGGTAGAAATCCTGAGCAATTTTGAGGCTAGAGCTAGAGTTATCGGGAATTTTGGTTTGGTCCTGTTCACAGATATCGGCGGTCTATGGAACTCCCTGGACAATATAAATCTTGAATCAACAGGTTTTGGAGTCGGATTCGGGCTTAGATACAATACGATTTTCGGTCCGATAAGGATTGACTATGGTTTTGCTCCCACATGGAGCAACTCTTTTAAGAGAGGAAAATTTTACTTTGGTCTCGGGCATGCTTTCTAAGGTTTCAGCAGGATGAAAAGAACCGTGTTGTGGATTCGGTCAGCTCTTCTTGGCCTGATATTTTTTATCACATCATTCTACCTTCTTCTGTCAAACGGATTTTTTGCTGAAACGCTCGGAGAAGTTACAGGTATGATAGTGTCGGATGAAGTTACACAGATCAGTTTCAGGGGTCTGCGTACGGATATCTTCTGGAAGACAACAGCCGATTCTGTAATTGTAACTGATAATCACGGCTTGAAGATAACTATCTGCGGTACTGACATACGGGGGAGCCTGTTTGATTTTCTTGCCAGCAGGCATGTCGATTATATCATGGTTGAAAGGCTGGAGATCAACCTTCCGCCTGAAACAGGTGAAGCTGATTCTATTCCGGATTCGCTGAGTACGATTCTTGCCGATATTGATAAGGGAATCGCTGTAAGCACGGACGGATTCATTCTGGAGTACGGAATAATCACCGATCCATATGGTGTTATCCTTGATTCCATGTATCTGAATGCTGTTATCAATCGGGAATCAGGTGTTTCAGTAGATGTTAATTCAGCGCGAGTCGAGCTTCCGGGTTTCGGGCAGATCCGTGGGAACGGCTTGCTCACACTTATTGATGGAGATGTGATCACTGAAGGGTTTACCGGTATTGCTTCTCCTGGATCATTGCTGGTCGAAGGAACGCTTTCCGGTATTGAAGAAACTCTGAATGTTGATATTTCCGGTAGATTGACAACAAAAAACCTTGATATCCCGGTTGAACTGTCAGTCTCAGCTGATGGGTCTATTTCCGGTCAGCTGGCAGATTTGCAGGCGAATCTTGCGTTCAGTGACGGTGAAGCCTTCCTGTTCGGCAGAGAAGCCAGATTTACAGTGGATACACTCACAGCTGATTTGCAGAATCTTGTTGTGACTGGTCTTCATCTTGCTGCTGATAACGCGTCATTTGATCTTGATGGAAGTTATGATATCACTTCCTCGGAATGGGATGCGTCAATTGATCTTTCAATGAGCAATACTGATATATCAGAATATTTCACTGCACTTCCTGAAACAAGAATGACCGGTTCGATTTCCGCTTCCTGCTCCGGAGACGAGTCTCTGCACCTCAATGGTTCCGCAATCATCGATCTCTCCGCTTCAAGTGTAGATATTCTGGATGTTTCCACACTTTATCTTGATGTAACTCTCCTTGAAAACAACGCTGATTTTCATGGATCAGTCAGTGCCGGAAGCGAATCAATGACATTTTCAGGCCGGAGTTTCCTGGATACGGGTTGGAAACCTGTATCGTGGTCTGCTGAGGTTGAAGCTTCTCTCGGATCTCTACTGTTTCTTGAGAAGTATGGATTTGACGGACTTCCGGCTATTTCAGGAGCGAATCTGGACATAAACGGAAGCGGAACAAGATTCGGTATGGACCTTGATGGTGAAATAGTTATCTATGAATTCTCCATGAATGACATTGAAGCTGATATGGCTTCGCTTCAGGGAACGGTGAATCTGTCCCGGGGGAATCTTACAGCAGGAGTTTCACTTGTAGCAGATAGTCTTCGACTTCTTTCAGACGTTTTTCATGTAACCGCTGACGTTTCCGTTGACGGGGATGATATCAGCACTGACGGTTTGACATTTGCTGCTTCGAACAGCCGAATCTACACCGGAGAGATTACTGTGAATACAGGGGATATCACCAGATTCGCGGTGGTGAATCTGAGAGCTACTCATTCAAAACTCAGGGTAGTAACCGGCGGAGGTCTTTCAGGATTCGCGGAAAACGGTACTATAGTATTGGATTCGCTGTGGCTTGATCCTCCGATAGGTGAATTCCGGATGTCGGGAATGATGGATGACGAAATAATGTCATTTGAGGCAGCGATCGAGAACTTTGATTTTACGACATTCAGCACTTTCTCCGGACTCCCCGCGGATATGTCAGGAGTAGGGAATTTCCTAATTTCCTACTCACAGGACGCAAATTGTATGCAGGGTTCACTAACCGGCAAAATATCAGATCCTGTATATGGTCAGTTCTCAATGGACAGCATAACGATTGAAGTGTCAGCGGATGAGGGCAATATTTCTGTTGACGGTATTTACGCATGGCATGATGGGGTGAGATCGGGCTTGCAGCTTAAAGCAAGTAATGTATGGACCGGTACGGATTTCGATCTGCTGGCAGATAAAATAGACTGGCTGGAGCTTGAAGTGAATGATATTGGTGACTGGCTTTTCTATCTTCTCCCTCTTCCTGTCAATACCATGGGTGCAAGTGTTTCAGCCAGAGCTGAATACAGCAGGACAGAGGATGGAGAGCATTCTCTGGAGTTTCAGGCGTCTGCAAGGATCAGACGGTTGTACATCACACTTCTTGGAGTTGAGCTTCCCAACGTGAATTTCTACCTGAATTATCCGGATTCAACTGAGCAGGGATATAATACCCGCCTGACACTGGGAGCAGGAAGCCGGAATTCAGGTGATTTCTCTTCTACCTGGCAAGCTGATATCAGTAGTATCTATCCGTTTGAACTCGGCAATTACAATATTTCCGCACAACTGTCCGAAATGGAAATTCCTTTACCCGGAATTGGCGCGATTGTTACATCAGGCGGAGTATACATGGATAAAGATGAATCAACTGTCAGGCCTGTTCTCACGGGGAAATTCATTATTCTTGAAGGTGCGATCGGCATACCTCAGCCGGTATCAGCTTCATCATCCGGAGATTCGGGTGAGCTTCCGTTTGATATGGAAATCGATGTATCCAGCACCGGAAACTTCTGGTTCAGAACGAGTTTCGCGGATATTGAACTGGCCGCGAAAATAAGAATATTTTCACTTGAGCGCAAACCCACAGTAAACGGGTATATCGATGCGGTCAGGGGAAAAATAACATTACTGCAGAGAGATTTCGTGATAGTAGAGGGAAGAGTACAGCTCATCCAGGGGGTTCCTCCAGGTGTTCATCTCAATGTTACCGCTGAAACAACAGTGCGCAGCATCATGAATCATGATGAATATCAAATAACTATTCTGATTACAGGAGATATGGAAAATCCTGTAGTCACTTTGACCGGAGAAGGACCAGGCGGGCAGATCTCGCAGGAAGATATTCTAACGCTGCTTGCAGCCGGATTGACTTATGGTGAAATGCAGCAACTCAATTCCGCCGCACTGAGATCCGAAGTTGAGATAGTAGCGCAGACAATGCTGGGGAGCCTTCTTGCGCGGAATATCAGAGAAGAGATCGGTCTGGACACTTTTGAGATATCTCCGGAACTTCTGTCTGATACAACAAGCCTGGTTCTGAATGTCGGCAAATATGTACTTCCTGATCTCTATGTCTCATATAAGGGGGATGTTTTTTCGGCAAATCCGGGAAAATTCAGCGCACAGTACCTCTTCAGTTCAGGATTTTACGTCGAGGGATCGACAAGGTCTACAATCCATGGTGATATGGAACCCACACTGGAGATACACTACACGATCCGCTATTAACCAGGATTTAACATCATTCAGTACTCTGAGATCCACTCATCATTCAGAATACCGTACATCGCCATATCTTCGAACACGTCCCATTTTTTATAATGCTGTCTCATGATACTTTCAGATTTCATTCCCAGTTTCTCCATCACTCTTCCGGATGCAGGATTCCTTGTCATGAAAGTTGCGAATATCCTGTTCAGTCTCAGAACGGTGAATCCGTATTCTAATACAGCATGAGCAGCTTCAGTGCAGTATCCATTCTTCCAGTATGGTTTTCCGATCCAGTATCCAAGTTCAGCTCTCGAATGGGTGCGCTGCATTGTGAGACCGATGGCTCCCAGGAGTTTTCCGTCCTTGCGATCGGTGATGGCAAAAGTATGGCTGGTATTCTCATTGAAACCCGCCGCATGCGTAGATATCCACTTCTCAGCCATCCCTTCCTCGTATGGATGAGGAATATTAAGTGTGGTGTCCGCTATATCCCTTTCACCAGCAAGTATGCGGACATCCTCCGAATCTGAGAGTGTGAATGGACGGAGGATAAGTCTTCGAGTCCTCAATACAGGATGTTCCGTCAACTTATCTGTATTCATGCGGGTTTACTCCCGAGGATGACAAGAGTCGTGGCACCGTGAAATCCCGAGCGGTGAAGACGCTCACGGAGTTCATCTCCCCGTTTCTTCAGATCCTCGAAATCATCCAGTCCTTCAGCTTTCTTTACATACATATCGATAGCGCCTGTTGCTACATCAAGCGTCCGGCTGATGCTGATATCATCAAGAGCTGTTTCCAGCCTGTTCTTCTTCACAATAATCTCATTCCCTGCCTCAGTTAAGAAGATCAGCTGATTATTTCATGAACCACCCAGACATTGGGTTCAATATACATACATGCTCCAGGATCGGTGTTGATCTCGACAGGAACAAGAGCACCTTCAACGATATACCTGCCGCTTCCGGGGAATTTCATCCCTGTCCAGTCTTTCCAATCCTTCAACGAACCGGGAATTGTCATTGACGCTCCGCAGACACCTGCGATTTTCCCGCCACCCCGTACATGTACCCGAAGCCACGGGTCAAAAGGCAATCCTTCGGCATTTTTCCACATTATGTATTTTTCCATCGGTATGAGAGGGTAATCGCGTTTCAATGAGGGGCGTACAGGTGCAAGGAGTGTTCCAAGACCGTTTCTTCTTCCTGTTTCCTTCATGATCTCAACCATGCAGCCGCTCAGCTTTCTGCCCCTGAATTCATGTGATACCGCTATTGAAAGCGCGCTGACGGCATTTGGCTGCACTTCTTCTGATTTATTCCTGAATCCCGTTATGACAGTCCAGTCCCATCCCCCGTTCGGGAGATTCTCCGGATCTTCATCCCAGAACAGAGGAATGCAGTTGCCCGCTACCGCCATTTTGCCGGATTCTCTATCAAACAGGGCGAACTGGTATTCAGGGAATTCGGAATAGAGTCTGACCCAGTGCTTATTAGCTACTGTGTCGTGAAGCATGAATTCCGGCCAGACACCTGTTACTTCGGCATCGACAGCATTGAGAAGTCCATCCCTGTCCTTTGCGGTTACATGAATAAATCCCTCCGGTATGATATTTTCAATGTTTTTCAATTTTCCTCCAGACAGGATATTTTCATTACTCAACGCGAATAACAGAAACAAATTCAGTTCATGGCTGGCACAAATTACGAGTTGCGGTAGAATTTCTTTTCAGGTATTACTCCCCTGATTCCTCCCCTTGGGTCATCAACATCGCGTTCGAACCTGGGTATAAGATGAATATGGACATGAGGGATTGTCTGACCGGCCGATATTCCTTCATTCACGCCAATATTGTATCCGTCAGCGGCAAGACTCTGTTCAAGCTGTTCTTTTCTGATGGTCAGAGCTTTTGCTATAGAGGTCAGCTCTTCAACAGTAGCATCGAAGATACTGGCAAAATGTCTGAAAGGTATGATCAGAGTATGTGATGGTGAGACCGGATACAGGTCTCTGATCACATAGACATTTTCATCTCTCCACAGTATTCTGTCATCGTCCGGGTTACAGAACGGACAATCTTTCATTATTTACCTCCAGAAAATCATGATTGTTTCTGTTTCTTCTGCTGACATAATGCATGATATCTAACCGGAAAGCAACAGCAGATGGGGGTCGGGCCCGACCCCCAGAGCGTTCCCATATCGGGTTATACCTCTTTCACAGATAGGGTCAAACCTCGAATCTTAACAAACTTCAATTTGTCAATCATAATATCTGAAGCAATAATTTAGAATATATATTCAAACGCTATTGAACCAGGGAGAAAGTAAAATGAAATGCAGTGAATTATCCTTCATGCTTGCTGGTATATGTCTGATAATCTCATCAGGTTGCGGATCGGGTGAAGAGATCGGTTCAACAGGAGTGCCACGGAGAGGAGAGGATACGATAGTAGCTCCGGCTGACAGCGTGCTTATTGTTCTGGACACAATTTCGCTTGATCTCATGGCCGACTACGGGATTGTTACCATTGATGATATTGATGCCACTGACGCTGGTTTGATAGCACTTCTCGATGGAATAAGCGCAACAGTTACAGTCATTGAAGATTCAGGCAGGCTTATTGCCCGTTCGGGAGGTTCCGGTAGTGGTCCAGGCGAATATCAGTGGCCTCAGGCGATATCCATATCTAACACAGGCTCAGTCGCAGTTTCAGATATGATGGCTGGAATTGTAAGAATCCTTGAGTCAGATCTTGATTCATATGTTGATCTGCCGGGGTTCACGATGGCAAACCCGGGGATTATGTATCTGATGGATGATGGTGGCTTTTCTGGAATGAGAGTTATCTTTCGCTCAGATGAAGGGAATACTTTAATAGGCAACCAGACTGCCTTCTGGTCCGGAAATGTGTCAGAACCAGCAGTGATTTACCGGGAGGATTTGGAACTGTTTACTCCCAACGATTTTGGCCGATCAATAATCACTCCCTATCCCATGGCCTGCAATTCGGAAGGAGTTGTCTTCATAGCAGACGTGTCAAACGAGGAGTATATACTGGATTCCTACGAAGCTGACGGTACTCTTCTATGGTCTATTGAATATCCGTTCCAGCGAACGGAGAAAACAGAACTTGAAATACGCACTGAAGAAGATATTGTATTAAGACGCATGCAGCAGAGCGCTCATCAGGCCGACTACACAGCAGATCCTTACCATTACGCGGTTTCCTCACTGGCCATTGGCCCCCGGGGAGAACTCTGGACGGAACGACCCGGAGCAGGAAATGTTTTTTTTGATGTCTTTGACCCGGAGACAGGTCAGCTTCTTTTCACAGCATCAGCGGAAGTAGAACTGGATCTTTCCATATTGGAAGTAACCCGGGGAGGAATCCTGGGAGTTACGACGGGTGAGATACCCTCCCTTGTAAGGCTGGGGATTGCAACCCCTTGACCGCCTGGAGCTTTGGGAAGATAAACAAAAAGTTTGTATGAAAAACGAGGAGGTTTTTATGAAAAAGAGAATGAACCGCCGGGTTACGTCGATAACCTTACTGATCCTGGGAATTCTCTCAATCTCAGTAACAGCTGAGGATTCAGGCGGAACCGGTCCGGTCATTGGTACGTATGACTCCCGCTGCGTTGCGGTGGCCTACTACCGATCCGAGGAGTTCCTTGCGGAGGTGGCTGAGCTAAAGGCGGAGTACGAAGCAGCCCTGCAAGCAGGTGATACGGAGCGTGCTGAAGAGCTGGCGATAAGGGGACCCGAGCAGCAGCAGATCGGGCATGAGCAGGTCTTCAGCGCGGCGGATATCGATGAGATCATCTGGATGATATGGAGCGAACTCCCAACCGTTGCCGAGGAGGCTGATGTCGATGTCATCGTGAGTACATGGGACATTGTCTACAGGGACGAGAGTATGCAGTTCGTGGATGTGACCGACCTGCTTGTCATATTCTTTGATCCCTCGGAAGAGACCCTTGACGTCATAGAGAGCATGAAGGGGATGCCCGCCATCCCCCGGCAGTTTATGCAGGGCAACGACTGAAGGGTGAACGAAACAGGAGGCACGGTGAACGGGTATATTTCACCTCCGAAGGAATTCTTTCTCAAAGATGCGGTAACGCTTGCCCCGGCTCTCCTCGGGTGCTTACTAAGAAGAGATACTCCAGCTGGATTAATCACCGGCATAATCGTTGAAACAGAAGCATATACAGAGGATGATCCCGCGAGCCACGCTTTTGGCGGCAGAACAGATCGCAACTGGCCGATGTTCGAGAAAGGGGGGACGGCTTACGTGTATCTGATCTACGGTATTCATAACTGTTTTAATGTAACCTCAGGAACGGAAGGCAGTGGCGAAGCAGTGCTGATCAGAGCTCTTCAACCTGTTGAGGGAATCGGACTCATGAAAAAGAACCGGATGGTCAGGGGAATGACTGATCTTTGCAGCGGACCCGGAAAACTCTGTCAGGCGCTATCTATCGACAGGAATCTATCCGGTGTTTCTCTGATGAACGGTGAGATTCAGATTCAGATTCCACGTTCTGCAGTGGAATTCAATATAGCGATTACAAAGCGTATAGGTATTACAAAAGCAGCAGGACTTCCCAGGCGCTTTCTGATCAGTAATTCGAAATGGGCATCCGGATAAATCAGTCAGTCGGATTGAATTCCCGGCATCCTCGATAGAATTCTGGAAGCGAGCAGCAGCAGTCCTATTCCTTCCAGAACCGCGAAGAAGACGTAGATGTCACCATGGAAAGCAGCTCCGTTTCCCTCAACCCATCTAAGAGTCCAGAGTATGTATCCGTGTGGAATAAGCAGCTGAAAAACCGGAGACAGTGTCCATCCTGCTGAAACTGCCTGTGACATGAATGCCATTAGAAATAGAATTCTTCCACTGAATGGCAGATATTCTTCAAGGATAAATAGAAGAGAAACCGCGGTCATGGCTGAAAAGGGAATAACGACCCACAGCTGCCATGGAATTGTTTCGAGTTTTGTTCCCCATAGCGCCGCAAGGATGAGAGAAGGAAGAACGCCGGCCAGGAACGGAAGGGCAATCTCAGGAAGCAGGAGAGAAATTTTCCCCGCTTTTGAAGTGAACAGCAATTCCGCAAGAGCTTTCCTTGCGGGTGACCCCGGCCATCCGATAAGAAATGCCGCTGGCGCTGCATAAGCAATACAGGAAATCAATAGAGTCAAAGGATCGATCCGTGTCTGGCCGGGAAATATCCAGGCCGCAGCCGGTGCCGCAAGCAGGATCCATAGAAATGCCCGTCTATGCACAGCCCATTCGGACATGAGCTTGAGCACTCTGATCCAAACTCTCAGATGTCCAGATCTTCCCCGCAAAAAAGATCCACCTCTCCAGTGTCTTCATCTTCAGAGAAAAAGTCCATCAGTTCCTCTGAAGAAGGAGATTTGATTTCCAGACCCGCGATCTGCCTTGAATTGGCTCTGGCCAGGTTGGCCAGATTTGTGACTGCTGCAGACAGGTTGGAGTGATTGAATTGATATCCACCTTCCACCGCCATAATATCTCTTGCGCCTTTAAGGCTTTCCATTACGGATCTGGGCAATGCCGGAAAGAAAAGTACCCTTACACGCATAAGGGAAGAACATGCGTCTGCAAGTTCCTGGAAACGAATGATATGAGTAACGCTGTTTTTACTGCAAAGGGCGATTCTCTGAGATGATTGTGGTACATATTCCAGTCCGGGAACTGATGCTACAACAGCACAACCACTGTCACAAAGGTCTTCCAGAAGAGGATGCAGTTCAACGGGAAATGGTCCCTGCAGGATAATAACTTTTGGAACAGGCAGACATGCTGCTGCGAAACCTGTTAAAAATCTCAGATCAGCTGAAAGGTCCTCTACAGGAGTGTCTTTGTAATCTGTCAGAGAACACCAGCTGTACAGTTGAGAAAGGGTTTCCTCCGAATCCTTTCTGCTGAGACCAGCCGCTGCTGCAGCAAGTTCAAGATATTCTGAAACGGTTATACCGCCTGGGTATAATAAATCAGCTGATACATACGCTATGAGACCTCTTGCGCTATGACTCATGATATCCAGGTGCTGTTCACCTATAAGGATACTGCCTGAAACAGGACTGCTTCGTCCAGCCAGAATCGAGGCAAGTTTCGGGGCTATTGTATTTTCGTCACCCAGAAGTATCAGCATCGAACCTGCAAGAATAGCCAGCTCCAGAGGATCAGCAGCTTTATTCGAGAGGTACAGCTTCTCGGTTATGAGCTGTACAGATGAATCCATCCTGCTTATTCCTTTCTGATCGAAGCCTTCCTCAAACTTTTATCAGCCAGCTCAAGTGCTCGTACAACCGCAAGCCCTTCGGCTCCTGATGATTTAGGAGTGCTGCCGGTTTCAATGCAGCGAAGAAATTCTTCCATTTCGCTGGCGAGAGGTTCGCTTGTGTCGAGTTTTGGTGAGATAATATCTCCAGTTCTGTAGGAGAGCTGATACTCCCCAAAGCTTTTCGGTTCGATTACTTCTACACCTTTGTCATAGATCTTGATTTTTTCAAGCGGTTCAGTGTCATCGTACACAAGCATCTTTCTGCTTCCTACAATAACAGTTCTCCGCAGTTTCGAGGGTGAGAGCCAGGAAACCTGAACATTAGCTATAGAACCGCTGGGGAACGCAAGATTGATAAATGCCACATCCGGTATGTCATTAAGAACATAAGCATGACCGAATGCGCTTACTTCAGTGGGTTCTTGATCCAGCCAGTAGAAAAGCATTGAGAAATCGTGCGGAGCCAGATCCCAGATAACTGATACATCCTTCTGATGCAGCCCCAGATTTACTCTGCTCGAGGTTATGAAATGTATGTCTCCGAGATCTCCGCTGTCGATTATTTCCTTGGTTTTGATTACGGGGGGAGAGAACATGAATGTATGCCCAACCATGGTGACCAGCCCGTTTTTTCTGCCTAGCTCAACCAGTTCTTCAGCTTCCTCTGTACATTTAGCGAAAGGCTTTTCAACAAAAACATGCTTTCCTGCCTGAAGAGCCTGCTTTGCCAGCGGAAAATGAGAAGATACATCGGTGGCGATAACAATAGCATTCAGGTCATCGTTATCGATCAGATCCTGATAATTTCTGGTACTTTGAATATCTGGATAGTGCCTGGCCATCTTGCTCAAACGCGCAGTATTGGAATCGCAGAGGACTAAACCTCCATTTCGGCGATTAGAGTAGATATTTCTGAGCAGGTTGGGACCCCAGTATCCAAGTCCGACTATTCCGGTTTTTACCATAATATTCCTTTCCGTTTACATGAATATTTATTCTACATTTAATTTAGTGAAAACTACCACTTTTTGTCGCAATGGTAAAGCAGCTTTGGGGCCGGGCCCCATTTGCCCGGCCTTATTTGCCCGGTTGCCTGATATATTTTTTGCTTCTATATGTTATGCAAAGGAGGTGGCTGATGGATTTCGAAAAATTAACGATTAAATCAAAGGAAGCGATCCAGGAAGCAAGCGGACTTGCGATTGAAAGCGGTAATCCAGAGATTGCCCCGGTTCACCTTGCATTCGTGCTTCTTGATGATTCAAATAGCGTTATTCCCGGTGTACTCGACAGTCTGGAGATTGACCGGAAAAGGATAATAAATGAGATCGCCGGGATTCTCGGTTCACTGCCGAAAACTCAGGGCGGCATTGAACTCCTGCTGTCGTTCGTACCATTCCAGTTCACTGTATACGAACCCGATCGCATTGGCTCGCTGCAGTGATCCGATTGCTTCTTCTGTAAAACTATTTTGCTATGATGCACTGTCGTAATTATTTACAGATAGTGAGTTACAATTCGATTACAAATGAACTACTAACCGGTTGTCATTTTGGGGTTTATAACGGGATATCAGTGATATTGACATATTCACCCCCCCCTTATTATTTTGCTTATAGTATTTTATTATGATTTATTGAAGTTCTGAAATTGGTACATATTTTAATTGATGGGATTGAAGTGCACTCGTTTTCGATATCCAAACACCATGTTATTGTGTCTATATGCGTCTTTACAAAATATGAAATACTGTTGGGGTCAGATATATCCATGAAATATCGAAAGAAGGAAAAATGGTTGTTTACATCATCAGCATGATCATGCTTGTTATCCCGCCTGCAATTACCTCTGAATCAAGCTGGACCTCACCTGATATTCGCATCGTTGAGGAATGGAGTTTCAATGTCATGGATCTGATCGATCCGCTGGAGTTAGATATAGGTACAGTGTATGGAGCCGAATCGGAGGAAGGATTTGAATGGCATACTGTTCTCGTAGATAAGGATTTCGTTCTTCAGCTTGAAGGGGATAGTGTAGTAAATAGCATTCCATATTCCGGCGACATCTGGGGAATAACCTTTTCTCCGGACAGGCGGTACTTACTGGGAAACTGTTATCATGATGAAAAGCTTATTCTCTTCGATCTTGCTGAGAGTACCGTCAAATCAATTCCTCTGTTCTCACGAGAGATTGGGTTACGCGGGGATCCTCTCATCTATGTGACCAACGATGGAACAGTGCTTGTAAAACAATCCAGCTATCTGAGGATGTACGATTCTGATTTTAATTGCATTCTTTCCAGGGACAACTTCAGCTGGGGTCGAAATGTAGGTCTATCGAATTCGGGTGACCGTATGTACTCAACCACCTACGACAGCCTGCGCGCGTACGACATGCAGGGGAATCTTCTGTGGAACAGGGAATTGTTCGAACAGCATGAACGCTCGTGGCTAAACAACAGGGAGTTTCTTATTTCGAATGGCGGGTCTTACGTAGTTATCACTGATTCTAATAAACTGCAGGTTATCAGTACTGCAGACGGTACTCAATGCGCTCGCTTTGATCTTCCGGAACGTATACATGATCCAATATTCAGCGAATCAGATTCAAAACTGGCATTATGCTACTTCACACCTACAAGTATTGGTGCAATAACAATATCTATACTAGATGATATCTTTGCACTGGATGATTATATTAAAATCAGTAGTTCTAGAACTGAACGAGAAATGCCCGTTCATCTCCGTGTACTCTCTATATCAGATAATGGATACATTTTAGGTTATTTCCCTTTTGAATATCCAAGTATTTACTTCAAATTTGTTTTATTCAATCCAGATAGGAAAATAGTATGGTTATCTAACATCATTACACCCTATATAAATAGACTCTCTGGACCAATCTACTGCGGTTTACGAGATGATGGTTCAGGCTTCTGGTTCTTCGATGGAACCAGTATACACTCCTGCCTGATTGAAGAAATATAATATGTTTTACCTGTTTTTACTCCTGCTGATATCTTCAGTCGATATTGAATACCCGGACAGCTCAGCTGCGTGGCCCTTAGGTTATTTTGCACCTCTCCGGAGAGGATACGGTCAGTATAATGATAGTCTTGACTTTCACAGGGGGCTTGATTTTTTTGGAAGAAAAGGCCGGGAAGTGCGTGCTCCATATCCAGGTCAAGGGTTTTGGGTACTTGGTGTAAGCCCTGATACTATACGAGGCCCGTGTAGGGCTGATTGCACTTCAGTATTAATTGCTCCAGATTCAAGTGATCAATGGGGATGGCATTATGCACATATATTTACAAATCTCCTTGGATACGAACTGGAACGAGACCATTACTACAGTAGAGACGTAGTTACTTTATTACGCCCACTTTCAGATCAACAAAGCCACATTCATTTCGCTTGGCTTGATAAGGCAGCTTATGCTCCAGGGGGGCCAAACCCACAGCATGGATGGTTGAACCCCATCGATTATCTAATCCGCTATTATGGTCTTTTCAATATTGCTGCATTTAGTCCGACTGATGGTGGTGAGTGGGACGTTTTTAGATCAATTACAGGTATTGTCTTTGCTACTGAAGGCAACAATTATACATGCCCACCACAGAATAGAGTAAGGGAAGTAATCGATATTATTATTCGCCCTTATACTTACTATTATCAGAATCCGACAAATGATTCGTGTATTGTTCGAAAAGTCCAATGGCGCCTGCTCTGGCAGAACCCCGATTCATGTGAGTATCAACCATACAACTCTTCTTTTCTGGGGACATGGCGTACTTTATATGACTTCGGTGGATATATCCATGATGATGATGATATCACGACAAATATTCCTGAATACTCGAAAGTTTTCTTTGGCGGTAAGGAGCATTGGTCTAACAATATCTGCCTGACCAATACCTGTGAAACTCCAAGAGGTGATGCATCATTCCCTGGTGTCGAGACTGTCTGGATCGATAACTATAATCGTCAAGCTGATTATGATTCTGTTGAATTCTGCAGGGGGGGCTGGGATACAAGATTATCCACTTCATATGGTGGAAATCCTGCAAACATTGATGAAGCTGCAGATTTCATAGATGGACGCTATGCTATTGAAGTTATGGCATTTCCTCAAAGAATGGATTCTAGGACTATTGATACTTTGCCAGTTGATGATATTACATTACCTGATCCTGAAGTTACAGGTATAATTGTGGATAACTGGGCTCCAAGGATCGCCGACATTTGTCTTAAGGAAAACGAATGGCAAATTATCAGAGATGGTTCGTACATAGCAAATATACCGAATAACGCGGATTCCGGAAGGACGCTTGATACTAATTATCCTCCATATTACTTCACCCCTTATATCACTACTGGAGAAGGTAATAATGAATACTCATTGGAGATTTCTTACAGCGAACCGGTGACAGTGATTCAAAACATTCCCTTGACAATCAAGATGTTTGTTGGTCCGGATTCCAGTATAACCTGGGAGCGTGTGATAAATCTTGAACTAGATGAATCCAGCTTGAATCCAGAAGGTGTGTGTACATATGCAAGGTATTATAACCAGACTGGAGATCGGCCATCTGATTATGTTGGTAATCAAATCGTTGAACTGCCTATAAACTCTTCCTGGGCAACTGATCTTGCTGGAAATGGCCTGGATGCAGACGCTTCAACCATAGTAACAGCCCTTGGCATAGATAGTATTAGCAACTATGAAAGTGTAGATACGTTAATTGTAATGGATGAATATTTCTACGGATATTATCGCTTGTATAGTGGGTCGAATACCATATGGGCTCGTTATGATATTATATATGTTCCTGGTGGTGGTTATGTGTATCCAGAACATTACATAAATCTAACCGGAGAGTTAACTGATGCGGAACTATTTAACGAAGCCCCATCGTTATCTGATGAGGAACTATTCGACGGAGCAAGTAGAAGTGCCTGCTATATCTATGGTGGAGCATGGATGAGTAGTGATGTGGAGGACGTCCTTCATGTATATATTATTGATTATCTTGGAAATATTGTAATGAATAATACCGTTTTTGATCCGGGTTCATCTGAAACATCAAGTGAAAGATGTTGTACTGCAATTACTACTCCGAATTACTGGCCGGAAAATCGTTCTGAAGATGAGACCTGGGATAAGGATAGGTACGGTTGGTTAGGATGGAAGACAATATCTGAGCAGGGAGTTGCAACTTGCCGAAGGGATGATTCTGTTACCGTATATGATGTTGAGTTATATGTTACAGGTTTTGATGCTTATAATGGAGCCAGTGTGGAAACCCCGGTAGGCATAGGCAATAAATGGTGGGAAGATACGAATTTGTATAATACAACCATTTCTTATGTGCGTGAATATGGATGGGAAGGTGGAGTTGAAGTAGAGATGTGTATTTACGAATATCCGGATACTAATGCAGTTGAATCTACTATAATTTTGGATGCTCCCGGAACGAGAGCTCTCAGTTTAAATTCTATTAATAAAGATAATGTAAGCCGAACAGGATTATCATCCCGGGGTATCGAAATTGAGGATTACTTTACTGTATTCCCAAATCCCGCAAGAGGTTCAGTAAGTATTGAGTTCATGACATCTGAAACCGCTGATTCAACTGTACGTATTTATGACATATCCGGACATCTGGTTTATACCATTGCGGAGGAATTGCCTGGAATGCGGGATTATAATCTCCTTTGGAACCTAACGGATGCAAACGGGCATAAAGTTCCAACAGGGATCTATTACGTGTCTCTTGATTCCGGTTCCTTAACAGAGACAAAAACTGTGATTGTGATTCATTAATTAAGGAGATGCTTGATTACCTGGAATCAATAGAGTACTCGATTCCGAACGGCATCTATTTCATGGAACTTACAACACCATCGGAGGGAACACTTACAAGGGCATTCCTATCGCTCAGATAAATAGTCTAAACGGGCCAGCAGTCTTTTTCGGACAGCTGGCCCGTTTCCACAAGCCAGAGCCTGGCGGCTTCTGTGACCCCACCTTCATGAATAGAAGAAGTTCTGAAGTTTTGTTTGATATGAGGATATTGAAAATTCAGAAGTATATGTTCTTTCCCGAAGCTGAAAAACATTGGACAGATCTTTGAATGTCTTGTACGTGACAGAAGAGGAAGAGGGCGATATAGATAGGGTTCTTAAATTAACTTTCCGCTGCTAAGATTTGAAGCCCGATTCCTTTTGTACGGTTGCCTGATATATTTTTTACTTCTATATGTTATGCAAAGGAGGTGGCTGATGGATTTCGAAAAATTAACGATTAAATCAAAGGAAGCGATCCAGGAAGCAAGCGGACTTGCGATTGAAAGCGGTAATCCAGAGATTGCCCCGGTTCACCTTGCATTCGTGCTTCTTGATGATTCAAATAGCGTTATTCCCGGTGTACTCGACAGTCTGGAGATTGACCGGAAAAGGATAATAAATGAGATCGCCGGGATTCTCGGTTCACTGCCGAAAACTCAGGGCGGCATTGAACCTCGTATGTCAAGAGCGATGATTAAAGTGCTGGGCGCTGCAGAGAAAATCGCGTTGAAAATGAAGGACGAGTATATAGCCAGAGAGCATCTGTTCCTTGGTCTGTTGAAAGAAGGGGGCAGGGTATCTGATGTGTTTGAATCCATTGGTATCTCTGAAAAAGATTTTCTTTCAGCTCTGGCCGCGGTAAGAGGATCTTCCAGAATTGATACCGAAACTTCTGAAGACAACTATAAATCGCTTGAGAAATACACAAGAGATCTTACGAGAATGGCTCGTCAGGAAAAGCTGGATCCTGTAATCGGAAGAGATGACGAGATCCGAAGAGTAATGCAGGTTCTTGGCAGGAGACGAAAGAATAATCCTGTCCTAATCGGTGAACCCGGTGTCGGGAAGACCGCAATTGTTGAAGGACTGGCACGCCGCATTGCTGAAGGTGATGTGCCGGAAACAATGACGGATAAACGAGTACTGTCTCTGGATATGGGTGCGCTGATAGCCGGGGCGAAATTCCGAGGAGAATTCGAGGAAAGGCTTAAGTCAGTACTGAAAGAGATAGCGGCATCAGAAGGCAGGGTAATTCTATTTATTGATGAAATGCACACTCTTATCGGAGCTGGTGCTGCAGAAGGAGCGATTGACGCGGCCAATATGCTTAAACCGGTTCTTGCAAGAGGTGAATTGCATTGTATAGGCGCTACAACCCTGGATGAGTACAGAAAGCATATTGAAAAGGATGCTGCTCTCGAAAGAAGATTCCAGCCGGTTATGGTCAAACCACCTTCAGTTGAGGATACCATCAGTATTCTCAGAGGGCTGAGGGAGAGATATGAGAGCCATCACGGAATCATCATTCAGGACGCTGCCCTTATAGCTGCGGCTACTCTTTCTGATCGTTACATAACTGATAGATTTCTTCCGGATAAAGCAATTGACCTTGTTGACGAGGCTTCGAGCAGACTACGAATTGAAATCGACAGTATGCCTGAGGAAATTGATGAAATCAGGCGGAAAATCATACAGCTGGAGATAGAGCGGGAAGGTCTGCGAAGAGAGGATGATTCAAATTGTCGAGCAGAACTTGAGGTTATTGAAAAAGACCTTGCTGAGCTTGGGGAGGAGAGAACCGCCCTTGAATTACGCTGGAAAAACGAGAAAGATCTCATTGACAGAATCAGGGATCTGGCAAGAGAAGCAGAGGATCTTCGAGGAGAATCAAAGATCGCTGAACGGGAGGGTAATCTCGAAAAGGTGGCTGAAATAAGATACGGCAAACTCCATGAGCTTGATGAGAAAACAATAAATATCAGGCAGAAGCTGGAAGATATTCAGAAGAGCGGATCCATGCTTTCCGAAGAGATCACAGCTGATAACATCGCAGAAGTTGTGTCCAGATGGACAGGTATTCCGGTTTCCCGGCTGATGGAAAGTGAGAAGCAGCGCCTTCTCACCCTTGAAGAAGAGCTTCATCGCAGAGTTATCGGACAGGATGAAGCCGTTTCCGCCATAGCCGAGGCAGTCAGAAGAGCGAGAGCGAATGTGCAGGATCCGAACAGACCTCTCGGAAGCTTTATTTTTATGGGACCGACCGGAGTGGGTAAGACCGAACTTGCACGATCACTGGCGGATTTCCTGTTTGACGATGAGAACTCACTGATCAGAATCGATATGAGTGAGTTCATGGAGAAGCATTCTGTTTCCCGCTTAATAGGAGCGCCTCCCGGATATGTAGGATACGATGAGGGAGGATACCTGACAGAGGCAGTCAGGAGAAACCCGTATTCCGTGATTCTTTTTGATGAGATCGAGAAAGCACATCAGGATGTTTTCAACATTTTCCTGCAGATTCTGGATGAAGGCCGGCTCACTGACGGGCAGGGAAGAACTGTGGATTTCCGCAACTGCGTTATAATCATGACAAGCAATCTGGGCAGTGACTGGATAGCTGAAACAGCTGGAAAACTTTCGCTGAAGGAGTTGACAGAAAGAGCAAAGCGCGAACTGAGCACAAAATTCAGGCCTGAATTCCTTAACAGGGTAGACGATATAATAGTGTTCCGTCCACTTGGTCGAGATGAAATAAGGAAGATCGTGGAAATCCAGCTTTTGAGATTGAACAGGATTCTAAGAGAACAGAATATTACTCTTCTTCCATCCGAATCAGCAGTAGATCTTCTTGCCAGGATAGGATACGATCCGGCATTCGGAGCCAGACCTCTCAAACGTGTATTACAGAAACATGTACAGAATCAACTGGCAACAGCCATTATCGATGGAAGCATTCTCCCCGGTCAGGTAGTTCTTCTCGATACGGATGGAGATGATTTCATACTTGAGCCCGTTTTATCAAAAGAAGACAATTCTGAAACGGAGTAACGGGTGATCCCGACCCTTGTAGTACTGATTGGATATCTGGCTGCGGATATTTTCCTTTCCGGATACGCAGCTGCTCTTCTCGTTATATCTCTCGGTCTGGGAGAATTCCTTTTTCTGCTGATTTTCCGTGGAACCAGGCATCCCTCCCTCATCCTGGAGGGAGCCGTGCTTGCGGGTGCGGGTCTGGCCGGAGAGGTTCTGGCTGCAAAAGGTTACAATGGAGCGGGGTATGTTCTTCTGGAAATCATATTTGCAGGTGTACTGCTTGTTTCAACCGCAACAGGTAAGCCATGGCTTGCTTCTCAGATAAAAAGGTTTGCCGGGTTTTCAGCAAGTAGAGAATTTTCAAGAGATATGTCTGCTGGGATGGGTTTTCTATTTCTGACTCACAGCGTTCTGTTGACGATTATCATGTTTATGCAGGGCAGCGTTTCTGTGCTTCCGGCTGTGCTTTCTTTCGCTATGTTATATATCGTTACAGTATACATACTTAGAAAAAGACAGAAAAAATTTCGGATTCTCACTTCCCCGAAGCTTCAAAACGGCGGTAACGGAGAGTATTTCCTTGAAATTGCCGGGGATCGGCTTGCTGGTCTTTCAATGGTCCACGGGGTTGTAACAGATATCTCCGCCGTTGATATAACCGAGGAATGTGAGATGCATCGATTCCTGGAATCCCTTGAGGAATGTCTTAAAGCGAGTGGATGCAGAGCAGTCCGGTTTACAGAATGGGATGCTGATACGCTTCCTCTTGAATTGTCAGGTTACAGAGAAGAGCCAGCCGGCTGGAACAAGATTCTGTAACGTATTCATATTCTGCTTTCATAGCGATCTGTTCTCTTTTGCGATATATTTTCCATTGTATATGAAAGGTATTTCATGAAACGAATTCTTCCTGCTCTTATTCCTGCAGTCGGAGTAATTATCGTTCTTATTTCATGCGGTGACGCTGCAGGACCTGTTCAGATAAGCAGACCTGCACCATCAATTCTCATCCTTGAGCTCCAGGAAGGCAATTTGCTGTCAGGACAGGAATCGACTGAGAGAGTGCATGCACCGGATAGGCGTTTTTCGATAGATTACAGTGTAAGCAAGAATGGGTATTCAGCGCACGCTGTCTGGACGCAGTGCCCTGATGATGATTTCGCATGGTACGCAATATATAGGTCGGATTCTCCTGAAATACAGTCAGATCCCGGGAATGCCGATACCAGCGTTGTATTTACCTCAGTATCTGAAACATCCTGGATCGATGTCAATTTGCAGGAGGGTTCAACTTTATATTACGTTCTCAGAACCGTCAATACTCACGACCTTGATTCCTGGAGCAACGAGGAATCGTTGAGCATTCCTTCAAGTGACCCGCCCACCCCCTCAACACTGAGTGCAGCCTACACCGGTGATATGTCCTGGGCGCAGATAACACTTGAATGGACGATCTGCCCCGATTCTGATTTCTATTCCTACGTTCTTTACAGATCATCCATCCCCGGAATTGAGAATGATCCGTCTTCAGCTGAAGTTA
Organism: uncultured bacterium; assembly: GCA_965372215.1. Lineage (GTDB taxonomy): Bacteria > Fermentibacterota > Fermentibacteria > Fermentibacterales > JCC-6 > Aegiribacteria. Next base: position 51,759 of record CBDVBK010000004.1, read on the forward strand.
CAGCTGTCATAGAGGAAATTGGAGATGTGTTTTTCGAGGATAACGATGTCACCGGATCTACAACTTACTATTACGCGGTTGAAACATGGAACGAAGGTCAACTGAGTTCCTGGAGCAACGAATTCAGTATTACAACTCCTGAGATCACACCTCTGCTGACCGTGTTCTTCATTGATCCCAGTCATGGTTCCTATTCAGGTGATGCTATTCTCCTTCGAACTCCGGATAATCTATACTATCTGATCGACGGGGGACAGGGAATGACCGGTACCTGGAGCTGCGGAGAACAGAAAGTTCTTCCTCTGCTTGACAGCCTCGGCGTTGACAGTCTTGATGGAATTGTGGGAACTCATCCGCATTCAGATCATATCGGTGGTCTTGTAGCTGTACTCGAAGCAGTACCGGTTGAAACCGTATGGGATTCAGGCTGGCCATACTCCGCTTCATGGATTTATGAAGATTACCTTGATGCCATTATCGATAATGGAGCTGACTATGTGATTCCCAGAAGAGGAGATATCCTTCAATGGGGAGAGGAAGTCACAGTTGAATGTCTTCATCCAGTCGATCCGCTGAACTCTGGGAACATGAATAATGCTTCGATTACGCTCAGAGTAACTTTTGATTACGTATCCTTTCTTTTCACAGGAGATCTCGAAACGTCCGGAGGGGAAAATGTCATTCTTGATGCGGTTGAGCAGGGCATAATAGAGGATATTTCAGCACAGGTTCTGAAAGTCGGGCATCACGGTTCGAATACTTCAACATCATGGGCCTGGCTGCAGGAAGTTGATCCGGAATACGCCGCTATCGAAGTAGGCAGCGGTAATCCATACGGTCACCCTACCGCCTTGGTTATTAACAGGCTTGAGAATTACGGCGCGGAAATCCTGAGAACCGATATCCATGGGGATTTCATCATTTCGACTGATGGATCGGAGATATTCACCTATCCATAAACAGATTCTACAGTCTTTTCCCTTAATTTATGTTGACTTGAAGTGATTATTGAACAATCTTTACACGCCATGTCCAACAGACACTATAGCATTTCAACCAGTACCAGGAGGTTAACATTGAGTGAAAGCAGGAAATACCCATTCCCGGTAATTGACTCGGACATATGTAAGGGATGTAAGCTCTGTATTGCAGCTTGCCCGACAAATGTACTTGTCATTTCGGAGAAATTGAACTCCAAGGGTTTTCATTTCTCGGAGTATATCGGTGAAGGTTGCATAGGGTGCGGCAACTGTTTCTATACGTGTCCTGAACCAAGCGCGGTTACCGTTTATTTAAAGGATTATGTACCAGAGGAGGTGATCTGAATGCCTCGTATGCTGATGAAGGGAAACTACGCCGCGGTTTATGGTGCTATTCTGGCAGGATGTGAAGCCTATTACGGTTACCCGATAACACCTGCCAGCGAGATAGCGGAGTCCGCGTCCGCTCTGTTTCCGAAGTTTGGCAGGACTTTCCTCCAGGCTGAAAGTGAAGTAGCTGCAATAAATATGGTTTACGGAGCCTCAGGCTGTGGACAGAGGGTCATGACCGGCAGTTCCGGTCCTGGTATCAGTCTGAAGCAGGAGGGTATTTCCTACTGCGCCGGTTCAGCGCTTCCATGCGTAATAATTGATATAATGCGCGGTGGACCTGGTCTTGGGAATATTGGTCCGGAGCAGAGTGACTACAATCAGGTTGTAAAAGGCGGTGGACACGGCAATTACCGTAATATCGTTCTGGCTCCCAACTCCGCCCAGGAAATGTGTGACCTGACGATGCTGGCTTTTGAGCTGGCTGATAAATACAGAAATCCCGTATTTGTACTTACTGACGGAGTTATCGGCCAGATGATGGAAGCTGTTGATCTTCCGGAGCCTGTTTCCGAGTTTCCCGATAAGAGTGACTGGGCTGTTAAAGGAACTGCTGAATCAAGACATCTTATTAATTCCATCTATCTTGATCATGATGATCTTGAAAGATGGAACAGAGAACTCGAGAAGAAGTACAAAACCATCCAGAAGAATGAAGTTCGGGTAGAAGAATATATGATGGATGACGCCGAAATCGTGACAATCGGTTACGGCAGCTCTAGCCGTGTACTTCGATCAGCTGTTGATATAGCGAGAGAAAATGGCATCAAGCTTGGACTTCTCAGACCCATAACACTTTTTCCTTTCCCGGTGGATGAGATTGCAAAGCTTCCGGACAAGGGGATCAAGGGTATTCTTACAGTCGAGATGTCGACTGGCCAGCTTGTTGATGACGTGAATCTGGCACTGAAAGGGAGAATGTTTTCCGACCTGTACGGCAGGCTTGGTGGAAACGTTCCTTCTGCCATGGAGATCCTCGCGAAGATCTCCGAGCTTTACGGGGTGTGACAATGGAAAAAAAGACAGTACACAGAAAACCAAAGGGATTCATTGATGTATACAAGCACAAACCCGGAGCGGAAAAGGATAGAACGCACTATTGCCCCGGATGCGGTCACGGTATACTGCACAAGCTGATAGCGGAAGCTCTTGAGGATTTTGATCTGGTCGAAAAAACGATAATCATCAGTCCGGTCGGCTGCAGTGTATTCGCGTACTACTACTTTCACACAGGTAACCTGCAGGTTGCTCACGGAAGAGCTCCCGCAGCTGCTTCCGCGGTTTCAAGGGCAAATCCCGATTCAGTAGTTATCAGTTACCAGGGTGATGGTGATCTTGCAGCCATCGGAGGCAATAATATCAATCAGGCTGCTAACAGAGGCGAGAACATGGCTGTCTTCTTTGTCAATAATGCCATTTACGGTATGACAGGCGGACAGATGGCTCCTACAACTCTGGAAGGACAGAAAACGACCACAACTCCATACGGTCGCAATGTTAAGACCGACGGTTATCCCATACAGGTGTGTGAGTTGATAAACACATTCACCGCTCCTGTTTATATAACAAGAACATCTCTTCAGGATATGGCGAATATCAGAAAAACCAGAACCGCTGTTCGCAAGGCAATCATGAACGCGAAGGACAAGAAGGGATTTTCCTTTGTTGAAGTTCTCAGCATGTGTCCAAGCGGCTGGAAGAAGGACTCATTACAGAGTCAGCAGTGGATCAAGGAGAGAATGGTCCCCAGATTTCCACTCGGAGTTTTCAGAGATATATCCGAGGAAGCAGAAACAATAGAACGTCCTGTGCCGGTGATGGATGCTGAGGAAGTGAAAAAGATATTAGGCTTCAGCGACTTCAAAACCAGCACAATTCAGAAGAACACTGAAGCGAATTTCGAGAAAGTATCCCTTCGCGTAAGCGGATTTGGTGGACAGGGAATAATGTCCATAGGAATCGCCCTTGCGAATATCGGTATGGAATATGGCTACAATGTCACATGGCTTCCTTCTTACGGTCCTGAAATGCGAGGTGGAACCGCAAACTGTTCTGTGAAGATACAGGAAGACGCGATTGGCGCATCCGAAGCCACAGAACCCAATATGGTTATAGCCATGAATCAGCCAAGCCTGGAAAAATTCGAGAAAATCATGGTTCCTGGCGGAGCACTCATGTACAACACGACACTAATTGATATCAAACCCTTCCGAGATGATGTTGATGTTTATTCAGTACCCATTACAGGAATGGCTGACGAACTTGGCGATACAAGGGTACAGAGCATGGTTGCTGTCGGAGCTTTCGCCGCGATTACAGGGTTATTCGATCCTGAGGAGATCATCATACTTATACCTTCGCTGTTTGCGGGAAAGCCCGACGAAGTTCTGAAGATGAATATGGATGCGGTTAGAAAAGGGTACGATTACGTTACTGAGAACTTCTCTGTATGATTGGATTTGCTGCCGGCGGTTATTACTGCCGGCAGCTCATCTGCGCTTAATGCTTCATGTAGAAATCAAGAGATTCCAATGAAAATGTATTCTAATCTGATATGGCTGCTGCTGTTGCTCTTTCCAGGAATAGTTCTTGCATTCGGATATGCCGATGCTCATGGGAATGGCAGTTCTATTCCCGGATTTAACGCTGTATCTCTTGGTCTTGGAGGAGCAAGAGCGATAGGTTTCGGTGATGCTCTTTCCATTCTGACCAACCCTGCCGAAATCTACAGGATTCCCGGAACTTCGTTCACGATGTCTATTGGTCCTGCTGTACAGATGGAAACAGTTGAAGACAGTACCGGAATAAGCAGGAATAACTGGATTGCTCTGGGAAATCTCAGCGCTGCAATGAAGTTCCAGCCATATTCCAGACTTGCATTTGGCGCAGGAATTGCCAGAATAACCGATTCTTCCTTTGATGGTATGTACCATGTACGTGAAGACTTTCCCGGTCCATATTACGGTGACATTCTGGAGACCATGGAACTCACAGTTAAAGGTGGCCTGTATGAATCAGCCGCCGGATTCTCGTGGAGACCTGTAACCTGGATGAACATAGGATTTTCCGGTGGGTTTCGTTTTGGTCAGGTTAGTTATGACTCTACATATATGGACAGAAAACATCCGGAAAACGATACTCTCATATGCTGGGACTGGAATGAAAGCTCCTTCTGCTGGCATGCAGGAATAGTAATTCCCCTCAGTTTAACCAGACTGGGTGTTTCCTGGGCTTCTCCGAGTGAGCATTACTATGGAAGAATAGCTGCAGGGGCAATCATGCATACAGGTGAATTCAGGCAGGGAGCTTTTGGCGGGGAGATTGAAATTGTCGATCCGGGTGGCGCCAACGAACTGCAGGCCCGAATTCTTGGTCAATTTCACCCCGCAGGTTCCCTCACGTTCAGGGGAGCGTTCACATTCAGTAACAGAGGAGATGAGATCAAACGGCAGGGGATTGGAATTGCGCTGGGGACAGGAATAGCATTTGGCAAGCTTACTCTGAACGCAGCTTTTTCCTGGTCATCTGATAACATAGATGCAATCGCGTTCAGCTATACCGAACCTGATGTTATCAAGCTCTCTTCATCAATACTGTCTGTTGGACTGAACTGGAATCTTTAGCCAGCCAGCTTATAACCAGGGTCTGACAGACAGTTTGTAGTTCATTATCTCATCCGATGAGAAAAACAGTTCTATTTCTCTTTTAGCGGATTCACTTGAATCGGATGCATGGATCATGTTATGTCCCGGTGAAGTTGCATAGTCTCCTCTTATTGTTCCAGGAGCTGCATCAGCGGGATTTGTTGCTCCAACCATTGATCTGACTATGGTTATGGCAGCCAGTGATTCCAGTACGATTATCACCGAGGGCCCACTGGTAATGAATGAAATCAGACCTTCATAGAACGGTTCTCCCAGGTGTTCTCTGTAATGATGAGCTGCCGTTTCAGGAGAGATCCTGCAGAGTTTCATTGCGGTGATTTTCAAGCCTCTTCGTTCAAATCTTGAGATAAGATCGCCAATGAGTTCTCTTTGTACAGCATTCGGTTTCAGAATAACAAGGGTCTGTTCCATAAACATCCTTTCAGTTAATCTGGAAAATATATATATACACCTGCTCGGTGCAACATTGATTCTCCGTCTGAGCGGTAGTATCTTCCGTTTGATTTCAATTCAATTAATATCAAGTAAACTTGAAAGGAACAGTTAATGAAACTGCATTTTTCTCCGGTATCTGTTTGCGCAGGTTCTCATTCGATAGCCAGTTTGGTTCTTCTGCAGATGTTCATAGTACTCTGCTTCACAGGGAGCAGTGCGGGATATGGATATCATGATGCTTTGAATATGGGCAACAGCATTGATGTTATCAGTATCAGATCGGGAGCCATGGTTGGCATAAGGGTCTTTGGTTCAGAAGGACCAGCAGCTCTGTTTATAAATCCGGCGTCTCTTCACAATATTAACCAATTAGAAGGATCAGTTTCGATATCTTCGATTGCATGGACAGAGGAAATTATTGACAGTACCAGTGTAATACATCGGTCTGATAAGGGTCTTGGTTCGCTATCCGGAGCAATCGCGGTTCGTGCCGGATCGGATATTGTCCTTTCCGGTGGTCTTGCAAAAGTATCTGATCATCAATACACAGGTACACACTATTTACCCGATGATCCTTCTCATCCGGGTATTGACATAATTGAAATTCTTGAAGCTTCAGGCGGTCTCTGGGAAGCTCTGGGCGGTATGTCATTAAGTCTGAAAAACAATTTAACCGTAGGCCTGTCAACCGGAATAAGATTCGGTGAAGCCGAATACTATTACACCTATGATCAACAGTATATTCCCGGAATAGACTCAATTTCCAATTGGAGCTGGGAAACCAGTGATCTCTGTTACCATGCCGGGATTATTTTCGGTGATGATGCCACTGGAATTGGTGCATCTTATACATCCGGATCGGATCATTACCTGTCCCGCATTTCCATCGCGGGAATAGCGAGGGCTGAACATATAAACAACGTCAGAATGGGTTTCGAGGGTGAAGTAATCAGTGTTTTTGAAGACAATTATTTCAATGGCAAGCTGTCTCTGGAAGCTCCTATCCGAAAAGACGTTAACCTGTTAACCGGAGTCGGTTTCTACGAGGGCGAGAATATGAACCGCGTGGGAACCGCGTTCTCCCTGGGCGGGAATTACACCTTAAACAGGATCATGTTCGAGTGTGCATTGTTTCACAGTGGAAGATCCCGAAAAAGTACATCTTTCCCGGAAGAGTATTCTGATTACGTTGATGATTCCTGGACACAATTCTGTTTCGGCATGACTTATATACTCTAATACGTGGTTGCAGGAAGAATGAATAAAGTATCCAAATCCTCCCAGCCTTCAGGTGGGTGGGTAAGGATTGCCTGGATACCGGATTCAGGAATTGTACTTGTATCCGGAGACAGTGCCGGAATACTGGGAGTTTCTGCAAGAAGATTAATTAATTCCCCGGACTCATTGACTCTCTTACCTGCGGAATTAGCAGGTATTCTTTCCAGCGGCTTGCCAGAAGCGCCTGTTCAAATATCCACTTCCTCATTCACAGGAACTGTATGTACGGAAAATGGCCGTGCTGAAATCCTTCTGTTCGATACACCGGATATTCAGGACGGTGGCGATATCATGCTTGATGAACTTGGAGCCGGCGTTGTCGTCACCGACAGAACGGGGAATATTGTTCTCTGGAACAAAGCTATGACAAGCATCTTCAGAATTCCCAAACAGCATGTTATGGGTAAGCAAATTCAGGATGTGCTGACCTCTCCGGTCCTCTACTCATGGGATAACATTATTCAGATGGTTCTTGATGGTAAGCAGATCAGAGTTGAATGTCATCTTGACGGTCAGAGGAGAGTTGACAGCACTTTCTCCCCAGGAGGACCAGGAGTTATAGGAACCTGTTTTGAGACAACAGAGAGTTTTCAGGCGGAAAACCGCTTGAAAACGAGCAGAAAGATGAATCAGGCTTACTTTCATTCGGTGAGTACGGGATTGGTACTGTTTGACAAGGATTATCGGATACTTGTGGCTAATCGTGCATTTGGCCGGATGTTCGGTCTTGTTGAGAATCTTCTGGGTATTCACCTGAATGAAATCCTTCCGAGGGAGAGTTATGCCATTGTAGAGGATCAGACCAGAACTCTCTTTGACGGTCATGGTAATAAAGAGAATGAAATGGCAAGGATAGTCAGATTCGTTCTTCCAGATGAAACCAGAAGGGTCATTTCACAGAATATCAAACCTATTGCAGAGGAATCAGGAGCTGTTTTCTATGCTGTCGGCATTTTTGAGGATGTATCTGAGAAATCGATCCTGTTTGACAGGTACAATGCTTACCAGGACAAGATAAAGGAGATAAACACACTTGCGTCGATATTCTTCTCCGATAGATCTGACAATCTGGACAGGATGACTGAAGTGCTGCGTGACTGTTTTACTGCAAAAGCGGTTGCAGTCTATCTTTCAGATGCTCTGGGTAATATTGAGCTTGCAGGGAAAACTGCAGAATGGCCTGAGGATGCTCCGGAGTCTTTTTCCGACCTCCGTCTCGCATCTTTTTTGATTGAGTCGCATTCCAAGTGTCAGCTTAATGGAGACGAGATAGGTATCCTTAATTCATGGTTCGGGAATTGCATCATATTTCCAATTGAATCGGATGAAAAGAACTATGGTTACGTCATTGCAGCTGATATTGATAATGCGGCTGGATCAGAGGTTTTCTCGCTTGCGGAAATATCCATACAGATGCTTGAACTATTATTAAGTTCCCTTGACAAATCAACGGAAATTGGACACCTGGATCTTCTGATTAACAGACAGAGTAAACTTGCCGGCAGCATTATCACTGCCCTTGATATCCCGGTTGCGGTTTTCAGAATCGACTGGTCTGTCATTCTCTGGAATGATCCGATGGAAGCACTTACCGGAGTATCTTTCAATCTTGCTACAAGTCGGACTGAATTAGCTGCAAGTGTTCTATTTGAAGATATCGGAGGAATCGCCGCGGTGCACAGGATTGCCCGAAACGGAATCTCAGATTATCCAGAATCGTGGGTAGTCACGAATCAGGACGGAATCAAAACGAGGTGTGCATGGCGCCTTTCAAGGACCGAATCAGTGGAAGGCGGAAAGCTTGAACCTGTAGTGATTGTTTCCGGAATCAAGTCTGATGACATTTACAGTATACAGGCAGCAAAGAAGGCAACTGATATGTATACGGCCCTTAGCAGAGGAACATCTGCACTGCTTTCCGCCTCAGACAGAACGAAGGTTGTAGAAGCTGCAGCAACCGCATTTCTTGAGATATCCGGTGCATCCAGAGTTACTCTGAACATTCGAGGAATGAATCCCATCACAAGAACTTCATACGACTCCAAATCAGACGATATAATGCCTCATCGCTGGAAAATGGCAATTGAAACAGATACAGACTCAATCGGAGAGTGTTTGTTTCAGGGAGGAAAAGAATACTCCGCTCTGAATGATTTTGCGAGAAATGTTGCCAGGACATGTTGTGAGCTTGAAAAATCAGCTATCGGAAGACGCTTTGCTTTCCTTGCGGAAAAGGCAGCTGGACAATTTCTTATTACAAACAGAAGCGGTAGAATTCTTATCTCGACCTGGATCCAGATTACAGACGGTATTATTTCAAACAGATCGGTATATGATGTATTCTCAGGTTCAGACTGGGTATATCTTGATTCACTCATGCTGGGGATTCTCAAGACTGGCCGAATGAATATGCTTCTGAAAACCGAGGAGGGAGAAGAGTTGCAGGTTGCTGCCGTAGCTCTTAATGGACTTGACGCAGAACCGATTATTATCTGGTGGCCTGTAGTTGATCCTTCATATCTTTCTCAGCTTGGATATCTTGATATTAGCAAAAGTGCTGCATACGCGATTCTTGATGTGCTTGATGATCTTTCTACTTCCATTGGCAGGGGTTTCATTCGGATTAAGGAAGTTCTGAACCCCGGTCATCCTGTTGCAGCTGTCCTTAATACCGCCAGATATGCTTTCGAGGGGTTGACCAAGGATTACCTGTACCTTCGGCTGCTCCAGACCGTCTGGAATTATTTACCCGAACAGATAGATCCGGAATTGTTTCTGGACAGAATCAAATCAGACTTTCTTGAGAATGGACTGCTGCCTCCGAACATATCCATATCGGGCGAGCTGTATGATATCTGTGGCAATATTGATCTCTTCAAGAAAGTAACATCGCAGCTGTGCTATGTTGTTTGTCCCGGCAGTAATCCGGTTTTCAACGTATCACTTGTCAACAGGAAAGAAATCATGGAACCGGTTGATCTCAACAAAGGGACGGAGCAATTCGTCAGGATAAATCTGCGTAGTTCTGATGGAAGAATACTTTCAGGGATATCGGATTACTTCTCTGACATCAGTATTCCATTTGATTTCAGCAGCGGATTGAGTCCGGCTTCCGAAGTTTTCCTCCTTTCCCTGATACTCAGACTCTCAGGAGGAGCTCTCAGACCTGATGATGATTTTTCATCAATCACGATTCTGCTGCCCTGCTGGAAATAGCACAGGGCACACTTTACCATAACCTTATTATTCTTCATACTAGCGATTCGTATAGAATTACTGTAACATTCATGGAGGACTGACCTTGGATCCCTACGATTTCAGAGAACTTGAGGAGAAGTGGAAACCTTTCTGGGAAAAGATGAGTCTCTACAAAACCGGAACTGATCCTGAGAAGAGATCGTTTTACTGCCTTGACTACTTTCCTTATCCGTCCGGTGCGGGGCTGTCTGTTGGTCACTGCAAGAACTACATCCCGACAGATGTTATCTGCCGCAAGAAACGGATGGACGGATTCAATGTTCTTCATCCGATGGGATGGGATGCTTTCGGACAGCCTGCGGAGGAGTACGCCATTAAGACAGGAACTCATCCTGCGGAAGTGACCAGGATAAACTCCGACACTTACCGAAGGCAGTTCAAGCTGATCGAAGCGAGTTACGACTGGGATCGCGAAATAAACTCCTGTAATCCTGATTACTACCGGTGGACCCAGTACTTCTTCAACCTTCTCTTTGACAGGGGGCTGGCGTATGAGGCGGAAAGCGACCAGATGTGGTGCCCGAACTGCAGGATAGTCCTCTCAAACGAAGAAGCCGCAGGTGGTATCTGCTGGCGTTGTGATGGAGAAGTTACCAGGAAGAAGCTGAAGCAATGGTTCTTCAGGATCACAGAGTACGCTGACAGACTCCTTACAGACCTTTCTGATCTTGACTGGCCTGAGGGCATCAAGGCCATGCAGAAAAACTGGATCGGTAGATCAGAAGGTGCTTCCGTTACATTCATGGTTAAGAACCCCTCATCTGGTGAGATCACAGAACTTCCCGTATACACAACCAGACTGGATACCATTTTCGGAGCTACTTTCTGTGTTCTTGCACCTGAGCATCCGGATGTGGAAAAGATGACAACTCCGGAAAAACTTGATGAGGTTATGGCCTATGTTTTAAAAGGTATTTCAAGAAACGATGTCGAGAGGAAAGCGGACGCGGAAAAGGAAAAGACAGGAGTCTTTACAGGCTGCTTCGCGATCAATCCGTACAATGAAAGGGAAATACCTCTCTACGTTTCAGACTATGTACTTGCCGGATACGGGACCGCGGCAATCATGGCTGTACCCGCGCATGATGAAAGAGATCACGCATTTGCCAGGAAATTCGGCATACCGATCATAGAAGTCATAGCACCTGATGGCATACCACAGGGAGTTGAGGAGGAGGCTACCGTCGCTGACGGTCAGCTTCTCAACAGCGGGATTTTCTCCGGACTTGATTCAGACGAAGCCAGAATCAGGATGGCGGAATATGCGGTTGAGAAAGGTATCGGTAAAGCTGAGGTGCGCTACAGGATAAGAGACTGGCTCGTATCGAGACAGCGATACTGGGGAGCCCCCATTCCGATTATCCACTGCGATAAATGCGGACCTGTACCGGACAGGGATCTCCCTGTAAGACTTCCGGAAATGAAAAACTTCGAACCGGATGACACCGGCCGATCACCCCTTGCCCGTATAGAGGAATGGGTGAACACGATCTGTCCCCTGTGCGGGGGTCAGGCTCGAAGAGATACAGATACAATGGCCGGATTCGTTTGCTCATCATGGTACTTTCTAAGGTTTGCTTCTCCTTTTGAAACCGGGAGACCGTTTGACCCTGAAGCAGTGAAGTACTGGCTGCCTGTAGATCTTTATGTAGGTGGAGCGGAACACGCAGTCATGCATCTCATCTACGCCAGATTCTGGACCAAGGTCATGTACGACGAAGGTATACTTGATTTTACGGAACCTTTCTCTATCCTTAAAAATCAGGGAATGATACTGGGAGCAAATGGACAGAAGATGTCCAAGTCCAAGGGTAATATCGTTACACCTGATGAAATGGTTGAAAAATTCGGGGCTGACGCTCTGAGACTGTACATACTTTTCATGGGGCCTTTCGAGGCTGAACTCGACTGGAGCGAAGATGGTATCGCCGGTACTTACAGATTTCTCAAGCGGGTATGGTCTGTGGTCCATGAAACGGCGGATCCGGAGGAAAAACCTGCTGACGAGGATTTTACCGCTGAACTCCGTTACCAGCGTGCAAAAACACTGAAGAAGGTTTCAGAAGACATTGACAGTTTCAATTTCAATACAGGTGTCGCGGCCCTGATGGAGTTCGTGAACTTCTTATCCGCCAACAGAGAAAAGGCTGGAGCAGCAGCAGATCTCTGGAGGAAAGCCATCCGTGAACTCATTGTAATTATGTCTCCGATGACACCATTCATATGCGAAGAACTCTGGCATAGAATGAAGTTTCAGGGTGAGACCGTTATTACTCAGCAATGGCCTGCATGGAACGAGGAAGATCTGATCCTCGATACCGTTGAGATGGTCGTTCAGGTAAAGGGGAAAATCCGCGCCAGGATAACTGTTCCCACCGGTGCCTCAAAAGAAGAGATAGAGGAAAAAGCGCTATCCGAAGAGAAGATCATGGCGACTCTGGGCGGTTCCGAGCCACGAAGGGTAATAATCGTTCCAGGCAAGCTCATAAACATCATCCCATAACCTGTTCCGGGGACCGTATACCTGTTCAATCCGGACCCCTCATTCACTTCCCGGAAAGGGAAGATATGAAACGTTACTATTCTACCCGGATATATGGAGATGCACATCTATCATACCGAAAGGAGCATTGTTTATGAAGTATTTTGTTATTGCAGTTCTTGCCTTACTCGCATTCTCTTCTTCTGCGGAAAAATGGGATTTCGATTCGTCCGATCAGCTCGAACCTTTTATTGACTCCGGGGGCATGACCTTTTCGGAGTTCCGGGTACTTGCGGAGGAGACATCACTTCTTGAGTCTGATGAGTTTGACGATGCTATGAGTAATTACCGGGAGTATGTATCCAGGCGCTCTCGGCACCGGTACAGCTGGGTGAGGAGGATTTTTGAGTGGGAGGATGAAATCCAGGATATAAGGGGTTTCACATACATGCTCACCAGGCTGGAACTCTCAAGAATACAGATAATGTATCTGAATGAGCTAACCTCATACATTGAATATGAAATTGAGGATCTGAAGGATTATCACGGTGTCGGCGGAATCAGACGGGAGTTCTTCGAAGAATTCGTGGATGATTTTTATATGCCTGTTTCCATCTACTTTATCTGGGAGGACAGGAGCTGGTACGAAAGCGACATACATGATCTCATCGCGTACGCTGTTGGCGAAATTCATGACATGCTGACGGATTCACAGCTGGAAATGGCAAGAGAGATCGTTGACCGCATGCCCTGGAATGAATCCTCCAGAACACCCTGGCCTGAGAATTACGATGATCTCCTGTGGTGATAAGGTTTTGATCGTCCTGAAGAAGGACCAGAGATCGGGAAAATTGACAGAAGGTATTGTAAAGGAAATCCTTACGAAGTCTCCCACACATCCCCACGGAATCAAGGTTCGTCTTGAAGACGGCAGGATCGGAAGAGTTAAAGAGATAATTGAGTAGGTTTTAATACAGCGAATAACAGAAATCCGTTCAGCATCAGGTTATCACCAGACAGGGTTATAAGGGTAAATTCATGAGTTTTGTTTATCTGCACGACAGAGAGGAAATAGAAAAATTCCTCAGAAAAGATATTTTCCTCAATATCTACGGGATCGGGGATCTCGATGATTTTTTCTGGCCTTACACCTGCTGGTTCGGGCATAGATCCGATGGCGAGATTGATGCAGCAGTCCTGCTTTATACAGGGATGGAACTCCCGACGCTGATTGCTCTTTCAGAAGATACCGATACAACAGGGAAATTACTGGAATCTATTGATCATGTTCTTCCGGAAACGTTTTATGGCCATTTCAGCCCCGGTCTTGAATCCGTATTCGAATTCACTCATACCATTACGCCACATGGGAAATATATCAGAATGGCGCTCCTTGATGACAGGATTGTGTCCGGTACAGACTGCGGGGAAACTATACGCATGCTCAGCAGGGATCTTGATGAAATTCTTGAATTTTTCAGAATGAGTTACCCCGGCAACTGGTTTGACCCCAGAATGCTCGAGACGGGACAGTACTTCGGTGTTCGAAGAAATGAAAAACTTGTCAGTGCCGGCGGTATACATGTCTTCTCTCCCGAGTATGGAGTGGGTACCCTTGGCAACATAGCAACCCTTCCCGATTTCAGGGGAAGAGGTTTAGGTAAAACTGTCACCGCCAGGGTCTGTCAGTCCCTTCTGAAGGATGTTGCACATATCGGTCTGAACGTCAGATCGGATAATATCGCTGCTGTTTCCTGCTACGAGAAACTAGGGTTCCGAAAAGTCGCATCGTACGGTGAATTCATGATTACCGGAAACGGCGCTGATGAAGATGAATAATCGAATAATACCGATTGTTCTTGGGATAACCCGGTGTTATCTGATCCGCGGTGATAACCTGATACTGATTGACGGTGGAATGCCGAACAAAGTTGAAGCTTTCAGGAAAGCGCTCAGGAAGCTCTCGATTGATCCCGGGGAGATAAAATTGATAGTTATCACTCACGGGCATTGGGATCATATCGGATCGGTCGGGGATATCAGAGAATTGACCGGTGCCCGGACAGCAATACATGAACTGGACAGGGAATGCCTCGAAAAAGGCAAAGAAAGAAGGGCTCCCGGTGTAACCCGATGGGGCAGATTCATGACTGGAATGATAGGATCATTCAGCAGCAGTATAAGAATACCAGTGACCGATGCTGATATAACACTTGGCGATGAATTCCCGCTTGCTCAGTTCGGAATTAACGGAACCGTTATCCATACTCCGGGTCACACACCGGGTTCTGTCAGTGTTCTGCTTGAGACAGGTGAAGCGTTCGTCGGAGACCTTGCTATGAACATGTTCCCTCTGACTGTCAGACCGGGATATCCCATCTTCGCGGAGGATATCCGGAAGGTGAAGGAGAGCTGGAAGATATTGCTGAACAGGGGAGTGAAGACGATCTATCCTGCCCACGGGAAACCATTCCCGGTCAACGTGATGGTCAGATGATATTCAGCTGCATCAGTAGAAAGCTATCCTGGGCTTGAAAGAAATTCCTGCAAATTGATATGTCTGATTCCATTCCGACCCGGATACATCTCATCCATACTTATCACTGTTTTAGGATAGTTGTCCTTTATCAATTCAAGTGGATGAAATTCTCTTTCAACAGTTTCCGGTGAAGCGAGAAGGTAAGCGACCTGATAATATTCCAGCTCGCCTGATTTCTCAGCTACAAAATCGACTTCATATCCACATGTACTACCAGTGCTCAGTCTGTAACCTCTTCGATGCAATTCCAGAAATACAAGGTTCTCAAGTAATCCGGATATGTCAGCTTCTCTGTATCCGATAAATGCATTTCGAATTCCAAGATCGTTCACAAAGTACTTCGCACCCAGTTCAAGATGCCTTTTTCCCTTGATGTCGTATTTACCAACTCGATGAATCAGATAAGCATCTTCCATGTGTGACAGATAGTTCAGTACAGTTTCAAGCCCCATTGAAATTCGCTGCGATTTGAAGAAGTCTACTATCTTTTTCGCAGAGAGTATGCTACCGACATTGTCAAATACAAAGGCGCATATTCTGCGAAGGAGTTGTACATTCCTGATATTATATCTTTGTACAATATCCCTCAGTAGAATTGAATCAAAAACGGATTCAAGATATCTGATGAATATTTCCGGATCTCGACTGAACTGATGCAGGCCGGGAAGCCCCCCGAACCTTAAGTATTCCTGAAAAACTGCTTCATTGCCACTGAATTCATTGTACTCTGGATAGCTCAAAGTATTTACTTCAATCTCAATACACCTTCCAGTGAGTAAACTGGCAAGTTCTCCGGAGAGAAGCGCTGCATTGGATCCACTGACAACAACATCTAATTCCGGTCTTTTGATCAGCGAAACAACCGCTTTTTCCCAATGTTCAATCTCCTGGACTTCATCAATAAGAAGAAGAACGGACTTCGCATCATCTGGAATCAGGGCTTCCACCTCTTCCATCAAGTGGTGATAATTTCTGATGTGATCGAAGGAATAATCTTCCTTATCAATGAAACAGGCGTTTTGATAAATATCGCTGCGCTGTGCAAGCAGATGCATAATGCTGGTCTTCCCGGTGCGCCTCATTCCAGTGAGTACTTTTACCAGTGGCTTTCGAAGGAATGGTTCGATCCGGTCCATGCATGATCTTCTATCATACAGAACATTATCATGAATCATGCTACATCCTTTCGGTATATCGAAAGATTGTACATAATCGAACTCCTGTCAATATGGGGTCGGACGTCACTTGCGGCACTTGCATAAGAAAAAGGGCGGGAAAACCCCGCCCTTTCCTCTCTGCTTTTCGCAGAAACTATCTGGTGACAACCAGGTTTGTCGTGCCTGTCCAGTCGGCTGTTGAAATCCTTACGTGGTATACACCGGAAGGAATGATACTTCCGTTCGTGTCTCTGAGGTTCCAGACAAGGCTGTGCTGTCCTGCGGCCATTTCCTCCGCCGCAAGAGTAGTCACGATTCGGCCTGTTATATCGTAGACATCAACTCTTGCAGCGCCTGTTGCCGCAAGACTGAAGAGTATTGTAACACTGCTCATGGCAGGATTCGGAAAATCTGAAAGCTCATACTCCGTTACATCACAAGTTGAATTATCATCATCGTTGATCCCAAGAAGTTCATTCTTGAGGATTTGAAAAGAGCAATCGGTAGAAACGTAAAGATAATCGTTAGTAAATGCTAAACCTCTGCACCAGCCAGCAGTTTGAAAGAATTCCTCACGAAAAGGAGCATTGGGATCGCTAACATCTATTGAAAGGAAACCGCCTATAGAGTTTGCAATATAAGCATACTCTCCATCAACATGGATATTTGAATAGTTGGAAAGATCACCATCAGAATATGATCCGACAATCTGTGGAGCATTAATAACACTGATATCAACTATTTGAAGTTGTTCCTGAGAAACAACATAAAGTAAGTCTTCTACCGCAGAAATACCTGTTACTTCCCCGGCTGCATTGAATGATGTAACCATTTGCGGATATAAGCTATCACTTACATCTATGATCCATACTTCACCTGTAGCATCCCCAATAAAGGCGTATTCATTAGATACATATATTCTGTTACCATCTTCAGAACCGAGCGTTATGGAACTCAATAATGAAGGATTTGAGGGATCCTGTAGATCCGTTATCTGAAGAGTATTGCCAACCACAAGATATGTATATGGATCACCGGCAAATAGATCCTCTACAGATGCCGCATATTCTCCGGCATATACCGGTAGATCAGGATTGCTGATATCGATGATCTCAAGGAGTTCGCTCATTATATCAGGGATATATGCGTAGTCATCTTTTACAGTAAGTAAGAAGCTGAAACTGGGAAATCCTATAGAGTAATTTCCCCTGGGATATGGATTTAAAGGATCACTTATATCAACGATATTAAGTCCACTATTAAACCAGTCTCCCATATCTACTATGTAAGCAAAATTACCTGAGACCTGTATTCCCCGAGAATAATAAGCTTCCACATCGATACTTCCTTCAAGTACGAAGTTCAATGGATCCTGTATATCCTGAATTTTTATAGAATTTGAACCTATTTCAAACAGTCTGTCATCATCCACAAACAGATTTCCGCTTCTTTCATAACTAACTGCTATAAAAGGATAAACAGGATCAGACACATCTATTACAGCGATCTTGGAAGGAGATGATACAGATACAACAACATATTGGGAATTTATCTCTGCTATGCGCATTACCGATCCGTCAAAATTAATATTTGAGACCAGGAATGGATTTAAAGGATCGATTACATTCACGATATTAAATCCACTTGATCCGGAAGCGAGATAAGCATATCCATTTTCTTCAATAAGCTTATTTGTACAACAGATATCGGTAAGCTCCGAAACAAAAGTGGGATTTTCCGGAGTTGTGATATCAAGGACAGTAAATCCCGCACCTCCCGTTGACGAGATAAAAGCATAATTGCCTGATATATCAAGTCCCACAGCGCCTGATTTCTCATAAAAGCCAATGGAATCCGGTTCTGCAGGATTCTGAACATCCAATACCCAGAAGCCGGTGCCATCAACCACAAAAAGATCAGTATCTCTGAGATACAGAGTATGTGCCCTCTTCAGCGAGTAAGTTGAGATAAGTTCCATATTGTTTATGTTAATTATTCTCACGCCTTCGTGGTCGCCTATATAAGCATAGTCCCCTTCTATTAAGATATCATTCACACCCATTATCTGTCCTTGTTTTAAAGTGTATAATGGAGTATAAATCCTAGAAAGAAATTCAGGATTTAAAATATCTGATATGTCAATAAGCCAGAGTCCATCCTGGAATGAACACCAGACGCTGTCACCACATACAAAGACATCACTCATTCCCTGCCACATACAACTTCCTACATGCTGAATAGTTCCATTTTCTCTGAAATCTGTGGGTTCCAGGAAATATTCTGAGGGAATCCCCCATCCATCCGGAAGACATGGAGTGCCTTCTTTGCCAGTAATACGCATTCCGATACCTGTTACACTTGTATAAGGTTCTGCTTCCTCAATTTGTATCGCGGAAGCATCAACAGGTATTGTAACTATCATTTCAACTGCAGTTACAGTAAACGCTGCTATAAGCAGAACAAATACAGTTAATTGCTTCATTTCCAATCCCTTCATAATTGTCGGAAATCCTGCTCTCAGAGTTTTTATGTCTAATAAAGCAATGTTCTATTAGTACATAACCGGTTCCGATTGTCTGAAGAATATCTTCTACAATTCCTGTTAAATCAATATCATATTTTTCAGGTGAAGTCCATTAATTGGATCGGATGCCACTTGCGGCACCTGCAAAAGAAAAAGGGCGGGAAAAACCCGCCCTTTTCTCTCTGCTTTTCGCAGAAACTATCTGGTGACAACCAGGTTTGTCGTGCCTGTCCAGTCGGCTGTTGAAATCCTTACGTGGTATACACCGGAAGGAATGATACTTCCGTTCGTGTCTCTGAGGTTCCAGACAAGGCTGTGCTGTCCTGCGGCCATTTCCTCCGCCGCAAGGGTAGTCACGATTCTGCCTGTTATGTCGTAGACATCAATTCTTGCAGCGCCTGTTGCCGCAAGACTGAACGGTATTGTAACACTGCTCATGGCGGGACTCGGATAAACGGAATCGAAGTTGTTGATGTATTCAGATCCGCCTTCACCTTCTCCGATACCGACACCTGTGACATTGATGGATCCCTGGTAGGATACATAGTCACGCGCCCATGCCACGACGGACATCGTTCCGGTAGTGGTGGGAGAAACATAGAGAGTTACATTTCCGCTGCCGTCGGTGATTCCCACTTTGTAAACCTCACCGGATTGCCAGTCACCCTTTTGAAGGCATACTCTGGCATCGCTGACAGGGGAGCCTCCAGATGTTACTGTAACGGTTACATTACCAGATCCGGGAATACTGGCCGGGTGTGAAGCGGAAAGATCCGGCGCGTCTATGAACCACATGGGAAGTTCAGGTTCTCCGAAAAGATTGTATTCTTTTACGCACCAGTCAGCATAATCGTCGTTGATCGGTGTCATCTCGTCAGAACCCATAAGATGGGCGACTCCAAGATTAAAGAGGTCATCATTCCACATAACATCGTAGAAGTATCTTGAGAGGACTTCACTGTCACCGTAACCAGGATTGGATGGCATACCCCATCCAAATCTGGCGTTGAAAGCTCCGAATCCGCCACCGTTGGGAGAAGCGAGCCATGCGTCACCCATGCATTCATATCCGTCAAGCTGTCCGATAAGGCATGAGATGGAGTTCCAGATCGCAGGCAGTCCGCCGCCTGAGATGTTTGTCTGATTCAAGAAATCGGTGGTCGTATAGCTTCCACCCGGCAGGGAGAAGGATGTCTGGGAACCGTGACTGGCGTGGTACAGATGATGAGGCCCGGCGTTAATCATGTTTCTTGTGATGGTGACGCTGTTGTTACCGCCTGAATCGTAGCACTTCTCCTCTTCCCATGCGGTGGAGGGCACCATCGGGGAAATAAGCTCCGCTCCTGCTGAGCCGTAGCACCAGTAGGGGTAACCCCAGAGGAGTTCGGTTGTGTACCCGATTCTCATTTCGACTGGAGCTGTATCAAAATAGTCAGTAGATGTAATGCGTTCGTAAGTGAAGACCTTGTTGTTGAAGATCGTGCATTCACCGGTTGTGTTTACGCTTGCTCTTCCAACCCAGAGGTCCGGATGGTAATCTACGTTATCGATTCCCCGTTCACCCCAGATATGGTTGGAATTGCTGTCCCACTGATCAGCACCGGGGGCTGTATCGTTTATATCAGCCCAGTACAGGTCAGAGCAGGGATATTCAGTGTAATAACCTGCATGGATCTTGACATCCTGTCCGGCAATTCTGTTATCGTCACCGTAGATAAGAACGTACTCAACACCTTCATCGCGGCAGTCGGTAAGAAACGCGCGGATTTCCTGGGGAACATTGTAGAAATTGTACATGCTCTGAATGTATGTTGTGGTGTAGACGTTTGTTGGGACACCCTTTGAGGTTTTCCAGTCCGCGAGTTCCTGCGCATAGCTCTCATAATCAGGATAGGTGATAATTACATATTCACCGTAAAGAAGGTCTTTAGAATCGATTATTGCCGCGCCTGAGTGAGCGACGTTATCCGGATTGACTACAGTATTTCTGACTATTTCCTGCGAACGAAGTTCACTCTGAATACTTCTGCGGGAAACGGTTGAAGCCTGAGGGTCATTCTCATAGACAACATTGACAGTAAGGCTTGTAAGAACTTCGATGGTTCCGGATGCAGGATTCCATCGTACAGGATAGATATTAATGTAAGCTACCGGAATTCCCATAACAACACTTGAATTAATGAATTCAAGGGATGTTGCGGGAAACGATTCGGTTGATGAGTATATCTCGGGATTTGGCTGAAGAGGCTGTATTTCCTGCTCCACGGAAAACGGAACGGGAAGCGAGGAAGGCATTACAGTGAACTTGCCGCGGATATCAGAATATTCAGCATTGATGATCTCGATATCGGTAGCGGCACATCCCGTTGGAAGGGCTATCTTTTCAGTATAGACCGGAAGACATGGAGAGCCTTCTATTGTCAAACTACGCATTCCGATGCCCGTTACCCTGGTATAAGGTCCTGTTTCCTCGATTTGTATCGCGGAAGCATCAACAGGTATTGTAACTATCATTTCATCTGCAGTTACAGTAAACGCTGCTATGAGCAGAACAAAGAGAGCTAATTGCTTCATTTCAAATCCCTTCATGATTTTCAGAAATCCTGTTCTTAGAATTTCACATTTCTAAAACTAATATCCTATTAACGGTACCGATTGCCTGAGGAAAAAACAGGCTGCAGTATAGAATGATAACACTGTCTTTCCTGTTTCGGTTCCCTGAATCAGGGATAGATCAGTGAAAATGAATGCTAAAAGATATCATCCTGAAGCATATCTTCTACAATTCCTACTAAATCAATATCAATTTGTTCAGGAGAAGTCCATACTATAGAATTCGGCGATGCTGCTTCGACCTGAATAAGATCTTCTCTATCAATACGGCAGATAAGGTAATCAACACCAAAATACTCATCAGCCATCGCGGCTCTGTCAATTGATGATCCTTCTCCCAGATCCATCGGATCAGAGTATATGGATATATTGTCCGAAACCATTATTTTCAGAATATTAATAAACTCCCTCGCGAGGGCAGGTCCATTTTCTCCGGGGAAAGTGGATACCGCTACAAAAACCTGTTCCGTTTCGGTTGTGAAAACCTCATCCCATTCAATCCCGGTCGGTACAATCCCGGTCTGGTCATCGGACAAAGCAGATGTATCTTCTCCTGAATCGGCTAATACATCAAGGAAGAGAAGACCGCCTATTATGACAGCAACTCCGATTACTATGTAAGTCATTGGGATTGAACTGTCATCATCTCCACCGCTCCCACTTGGATCGGCAGCCATAACAGGACAGGTCAACATGAACAGCATCGCGAGCAGCGCAGACACTGTTTTCCTAAATCCTGCTGTCATTTATATCAACCTTCTTCCATTTTATTCATCCTCAGTTTCCACCTGAGCCATAATGCTTTCCTGTATTTCTCTCGGAACCGGTTTGTAACCCTCGTAACTCTGGCTGAAGCTGCCTCTGGCCTGAGTGAGAGATTTAAGTGTATTTGTGTACTGGAAGAGCTCGGATTCGGGTATAGATGCCTTGATAACCTGGAAAGCTCCCTCAGCTTCTATTCCCTGGATTCGTCCTCTTCTGGTTGTCAGGTCGCTCATGACATCGCCCATGAATTCTTCAGGAACCGTAACCTCAAGGCTTACTACAGGTTCAAGAAGGCTAGGCCCCGCATTCAACATTACCTGCTTGAAACACTTTCTTGCGGCAAGCTTGAACGCCATATCCGAAGAATCTACAGGATGATAAGATCCATCGAACACAACTGCCTTGATATCCACAACTATACTGTTTGAAATCGGACCGTTCTTCATCGCTTCCAGAATACCTTTTTCTACAGCAGGAATGAAGTTGGAAGGCACATTGCCTCCGACTACTTTGCTGCTGAATTCAAATCCCCTGCCGCGTGGAAGGGGTTCAAGTCTGATGAAAACGTGACCATACTGACCCCGTCCGCCGGTCTGCT
Organism: uncultured bacterium; assembly: GCA_965372215.1. Classification (GTDB taxonomy): domain Bacteria; phylum Fermentibacterota; class Fermentibacteria; order Fermentibacterales; family JCC-6; genus Aegiribacteria. The sequence continues at coordinate 74,443 of CBDVBK010000004.1, forward strand.
TCCTGTGTTTGTAGGATCCTTCCGCTGTTTTGCTGATAGTTTCGTGGTAAGCGATTCTAGGTTTGAATGTTTCTGTTTCCACCCCTGTGGTTTCCTTGAGTCTGTTCAGCATCACTTTCAGGTGCAGGTCACCCATACCGGACAGAGTAGTCTGACCGATATCGGATTCATTTCTGAGAATCAGTGTAGGATCCTGAGCCGCAAGTCTTGAAAGACCCGAACCCATCTTGTCTTCGTCACCCCGTTTTTTCGGAGAAATTGCGACCCTGTATACCGGTTCAGGAAAAGTAATGGGGTCCAATATGATGTGGCTTCCCTTTCCTGCCAGAGTATCGTTCGGCAATGTACTCTTCAGCTTTGCGATGGCTGCAATGTCACCTGTTACGAGCTTGTCTGTATCAAATCTTTTACCGCCGCTCATGAAGTAATAGTTACCCATACGTTCGGACGCGTTTCTGGTTGTATTCGTCACATCCTCCGTACCGCTGATTTCACCACTCATGACTCTTATATAGACTATCTCACCCATGTGAGTATCAACTTTGCTGTTAAAAACCCTCGCAATAAACGGGGCGGACGGATCAGGTGCTATCTTGACTTCTTTGTCGCCATCAGTCGCTGAGACAGGTAAGGCCTCGAGCGGGGAAGGAACGAATGTAGGTATGCTGTCAAGAAGGAAATTCTGTCCTGCCGGCGGGATAGAAAGACCGCAGAAGAGAGGAAAGAAATTTCTTGTACGGGCGGCTTTCATGAGTCCGGAATTCATTTCCTCAAGCGTTAGAGTTTCATTTTCAAAGAAGGATTCCATAAGAGCTTCATCTGTCTCAGCAGCTGCTTCGACAAGCTGCATTCTGTACATTTCAAGATCTTCCTTCGCGAAATCAGGGACGGGGATATCCTTTCCTTCAACGTTAATGGCTTTACCTGTGAGTACGTTGACTATTGCTATAAGAACATCGTTCTCTCGTGCGGGGAATGTTATCGGAACTACATTCTTCGCGAGATTTTTCCTGATATCGGAGACGACTCTCTCGAAATCGGTACTGTCTCTGTCAACACGGTTAATCCAGAAGATGAGAGGTTTTTTGCTTCTGGCTGCAAAATCCCATGTTTTCATGGTTCCGACTTCGACTCCATCCGAACCGTCGACAACAAGTACAACACCATCTGCAACGGCTATACTGCCAATTGTGGCACCATGGAAATCCGCCAGTCCAGGTGAATCGATGATATTGATCTTGTGATTTTTCCAGTCGAGTATACCAAGGGAAGAAGTAAGACTGTGCTTCCTTTCGCGACTCTCGTTTGTGAAATCGAATTGACTGGTGCCGTTATCAACCGTTCCCATCCTATCCACGCCTCCTCCGACGAAGAGTATGGAATCGCACAGGCTGGTTTTTCCTACAGATCCATGGCCAATAACTACAACTGTTCTGAGCTTATCAGGTGTATAATTCTTCAATCTGGTGCTCCTGTTCCCGATCTGAATTGCTTTACATAGTAGAGTATTTCAAATGTTTCTAAAGGAACGTATTATTTACGAATGAATTGTGCTTCTGTCAACTCTTTTAAGCACCGGACAATTTGAGATGTAAAGGAGAATAGTTGAGTTCAGCACGGCTGTTATTGCTTTTCATCGGAATCGCCTTCCTTTGGTTCATTATAAGGCAGGTCATGAAACACTGGCTCGGAGGCCCTGATCGGAAAGAACTTTACAGAGAAATCGATTCTGAAGAAAGAATGATCGAGAGGGAAGCAGGAAACATTATACCAAGGTGTCCTTTATGCGATTCACTTACGGAGCTTTACAAGTATCCGCATATAAGAGTATGGAGGTGCTGCAACTATCCCGACTGCAGAGGTTATGTCAAAGCGAAGAAACCGGCAAGAATGAAATTCGCATCTGACTGGGACAGGAAACGAAACAGAAAATAGCAGGGTTATGAGTTGCCGCAATGATTTCACATTTATAAATTGAGCGTTCTCTGATTTTCAATTCCAGTACTGTTAGGAGGAGCAGTGTCTTTTCAGGAAAAGCGTATTGACAGACATCCGGTGCTCGATCAGCCAGATGCGGAAAGAGTTGAGTTTACATTTAATGGACAACCTGCCGTAGGACTGGAGGGTGAGGCCGTATCATCCGCTGTCTTCGCTTTAGGCATTCACATATTCGGACATCATCATACTGACGAAAGCCCGCAGGGGATGTTCTGCGCAAATGGACAGTGCTCACAGTGTACACTTCTTATTGATGGAATTCCATTGAAGAGCTGCATTGTGCCTCTTAAGAGGGGTATGGACGTCAGAAGCCTGGAGGGACTCCCTTCGCTCGAAGATCGGCCCTGTCCGGATGTGCTGGTTCCTGTAAAACTTCAAACCAGGGTATTGATACTTGGTGCAGGACCCTCCGGAATGGCTGCCGCCATTGAGCTCGGAAAAGCAGGGATAGACACAATAATAGTGGATGATAAGGATCGACTTGGCGGTAAGCTTGTCCTTCAGACTCACAAGTTCTTCGGTTCGGAAGCGGACTGTTACGCCGGAACACGGGGTATTCACATAGCAGAGCTGCTCGCAGGGGAAATCTTAGAGCTGGATTCCGTTGACATCTGGCTTAACAGTATCGTCCTTGGAGTATTCAGCGACGGGACTGTCGGGATCAGATGTGCTGATGGCTACAGGATAGTGAAACCGGAATATCTTCTTGTGGCAACGGGAGCCAGGGAAAAATCACTCCCATTTCCAGGATGCACACTTCCAGGCGTTTATGGCGCCGGTGCGTTTCAGACGATGGTTAACAGAGATCTGGTCAGGTGCGCTGAGAGGATATTCGTTGTTGGCGGGGGGAATGTGGGGCTTATCGGAGCCTATCACGCTATTCAGGCAGGCATGACAGTGGTGGGGCTTGCAGAAGCTCTTCTGGTATGCGGTGGATATAAAGTTCATGCTGACAAGATCAGAAGACTTGGAGTGCCGATATTCACCAGACATTCTGTAATCGCGGCACATGGAAGCGAACAGGTGGAAGCCGTCACAATCGCCGAGGTGGATGATTCCTTTACCCCTTTGCAGGGTACCGAACGGACGTGGGAGGTAGATACCGTTTTAGTTGCCGTTGGATTGAGCCCGGTTGATGAATTCCATCGGAAAGCTCTCGATTTCGGCATGAAAACCATGATGGCGGGCGACGCCGAAGAAATTGCTGAAGCAAGCGCCGCGATGTTCACGGGCAGGATAAGAGGTTTACAGATAGTTGCTTCTCTCGGCTCCGGTAGAGTAAGTATACCTGATGAACTCATGGAGAAGGCTTCCATACTCAAGAGTCCTGGCGGAGAGATTCTTCCATACACTCCCCCTGAGGAGAGAACAGGTGTTTTTCCGGTACTGCACTGTACGCAGGAGATTCCATGCAACCCATGTATGACAGTGTGTCCTAAGGATCTTATAGGAACATCAGGACATCCGATAATGGGGTTGCCTGAATTTCATGGCGAATGTGTGGGATGCGAAAAATGCGTCGCGATCTGTCCGGGACTGGCGGTCACTCTGGTCGATTTCAGGAATTCATCTGACAGACCGATTGTAACCGTTCCCTTCGAGCTTGGCGAATGGCTTCTTGATGAAGGCATGGAAATGACTGTTACAGGATGGGAAGGGGATATTCTCGGCAAGGCGATCCTGACCGGGTGGAAGTACGCGACCGGATTTCCGAAGACACTTCTGCTGAAACTCGAAACACCCGCTTCAATCGCCTGCAGAACAGCCGGAGTGGTTATTCAGGACCCTGATAAAATCAAGCCTCTTCCAGTTCCATTAGAAGGGCCTCTGCCGGATACAGCTGTCATCTGCAGGTGTGAACGTGTTACCGCAGGGGAGATTCGAGAGTATATAAGAGCAGGCATAAGAGACATGAATCATCTTAAAGCTCTTACAAGAGCCGGGTTTGGGGCGTGTGGCGGGAAGACCTGTTCAACGCTGATTGAAAGGATCTGCAGGGAGGAAGGGATTCCACCGGAGAAAATAACGCCATTTACCGAAAGACCGCTGTTCGCTGAGACTCAACTGGGCTGGTTTGCCGGAAAAGACAACGATAACGATGATGAATAACCAGACTTACGATGTCATCATAATCGGAGCCGGCAGTGTGGGAACTCCTATGGCAATGAGCCTTGCTGAGAAGGGAATTTCAGTTCTCTGCCTTGACAGCGCTTCTTCAGCAGGCCAGGGAAATAACAAGTGCGCCATCGGGGGAACCAGAGCCACGCATACAGAACCCGCAAAGGTAACTCTTGCGCTTCGGTCACTTGAAGTATTCAGAACATGGGAGAAAATCCACAGGGAAAGCATAGGATGGTTCCAGGGCGGATACACTTACGTTGCCTACGATGAAGAAACCATTTCACTGTTCAGGCGGAATGTGCCCCTTCAGCGGGATGCTGGTCTTAATATAAACCTGGTCTCAGCATCTGAAATCGAGGATCTTGTCCCAGGTATAAACACCGATGGTCTTCTGGGTGGGACCTGGTCACCTGAGGACGGAAGCGCAAGCCCTATGCTCTGCTGTTACGCATTCTACAGAAGAGCAGCGGAACTCGGAGCGGAGTTCGGGTTTAATGAAACAGTTCAGAGATTCAATATCGACAGGGAAAAAGTGGTTTCAGTAATCACAGACAGGGGAACGTATTCATGTGGAGCGGTTGTCAACTGTGCGGGATCCTTTGCCGTAGAGACAGGAAGAATGGCTGGAGTTGAGCTTCCGGTTTATCCCGACTGTCACGAAGCCGGTGTCACCGAGCCTGTTGAAAGGCTTTTCGATCCAATGGTTGTTGATATCCGAAAGGCTCCGGGATCAGCGAATTACTATTTCTACCAGCACGAGACAGGTCAGATCGTATTCTGCATCACTCCCGATCCGCCTGTTCCCGGAACATCTATCGAAGAAACTTCAGGATTTCTTCCGCTCGTGGCACCGCGTATGGTAGATATATACCCCAGACTGGCGAATCTTAAAGTAAGAAGAGTCTGGCGTGGTGTTTATCCGATGACCCCTGACGGATCACCGATTCTGGACAGATGCGGCCCTTCCAACCACTACATCGCTGTTGGAATGTGCGGCCAGGGATTCATGTTCGCCCCGGGGATCGGAGAGCTGATGTCAAGATTACTGACGGATGAACTGACCGGGAAGGATCGGGAAGTTCTCCGCGAACTGAGACTGGACAGACAGTTCAGTTCGAATGAAGCGCTGAAATAAAAGGGGACGCACCACACTTCTTCAACCTGTGAGGGAAAAAGATGAAATACATTTCCATACTACTATTGTTGATGTTTGCGATGGCAGCCTTGGCGGAAATGTCTGTCTGCGGCACAGAGGAACTCCTTCCAATCGGTTTTACGGATGAAGAACTCCTCAGGCTTGATGAGATAGGATGCAATACGGTCGCGACCTCGCCCCCGCCGGACGGAACTGTGAATCCCGGTGAGTACGCACCCGCAACCGGTGTTTTCATAAGGTGGCCGATGGGTCTTCCCGATGATCTGATAGTTTCCTTTTCACAGGTGACAACAGTATGGGTCATTTGTAAAGAAGAGGAGCAGACTTCAGCGAAGACACATTTTCAGAATGTCGGGGTCAATATGGACAATGTCGACTTCATATTTGCTCCGACGAATACCGTCTGGGTTCGCGATTACGGCCCGTGGTTCGTCCTTCTTCAGGACGGCAGCCAGGGGATTTTCAACTACTCCTACAACAGACCCAGACCCGATGACAACGATTTCCCTGTAGTCGCCGGTTCCACCTGGGACATACCTGTCTACACATCCACTATTGTGCATACAGGCGGCAACTACATGTCCAGCGGATTTGACCAGGCCATGTCCACGGATCTTGTCTATTCGGAGAATAGCGGTAATGAGGACTGGGTGGACACTCAGATGGCTCTTTATC
>CBDVBK010000005.1:0-78758 GCA_965372215.1 uncultured bacterium
GGTTAACAGCGCCGGTCATCGGCGCTGCGCGCCATGCCCGGCGCACACAAAGAAGGGAGCCAGTTAAGATGAACCGGCTCCCTCTCACTTCATTTATCGAACAGGAAATAGATCCTTTACCTAATTACTACAAACTGTCTGGTTTCAGTAAAATCTCCGGATGTCATCCTGCAGAAATACAGACCTGAATCAAATTCAGGAATAACAACCTGATTATAACCATCCTGGCTATCCACTGATTCTATCTGATTCACCAATCGACCGGATACATCGTAAATCGATAGATGTACAATAGATTCACCAGGCACGGTATAACCTATCATAACAGTACTCTGCATCGGGTTTGGAGAAAATGGCAGAAGGCTGAATCCAGCGGGGTCGTCTTCCTCAATTCCTTCTAAATTCCATGAGATAGTAATATCTTCAAGAGTAGGTGTTATGCTGTTGTCTTCTGCTATCAGAATGGCTCTATACTGAACATACTGATGACCATTATACAGTATGCCTCCAAGGTTGCCGGGTGAAGTTAATACTTCTGACCATTCACCCATGATGTTGTGATCATCAGAAGCTCTGACTTGAAAAGAAACCGAAGTTCCCGGTTCTGTAGTACAGGTCCAGTCAATCCAACCCCAGATAGGAATAGTATTTGTATTCAGAATACTTGATTCCAGTATTCCTGTCGCTTCAAACCCTCCCCACCATGAGACATAACTGGATATAAATGATGAACCGAGTACATCTATAACCCCATCATCATTAAAATCCGCGGGAAATACTGAAGATGCTCCATCGAAATCCGCATCAATCTCGTGACGGGTCCAGCTTGTACCAGAACCGTTATTATTCTCCCACCATGAAATATCATTTTCACCTTGTGCAGCTCCAAGTACATCCATATCACCATCATCATCCATATCAACCGAATACACTGCAGATGCTCCATGGTAATTCTCATTGATCTTATGCTTGATCCAGTCCGTACCGGAACCGTTATTATTCTCCCACCAGAAAATATCGTCATCAAAAATTGCAGTTCCGAGTACATCCATCTTGCCATCACCATTCACATCTGCTGCAAATACAGATGATGCACCGCTGAATTGCGTATTAACCGGGTGGCTTGCCCAGGTCATGCCAGAACCATCCAGATTTTCCCACCAGTAGATATCGTGCGCAAGGCGTGCAGCTCCAAGTACATCCATATCACCATCACCGTCGATATCAGCTGCACAGACGGAATGAGCACCATCGAAACTGTTGGTTATGATATGTTCGGTCCAGACATGTCCTATTCCATCCATGTTCTCCCACCAGGATATCATGTCTACATTAATGGCAGCTCCCAGTATATCCATATCACCATCACCGTCGACATCTGAAGCATATACCGAGTTAGCGCCGTAAAAACTATTATCAACGATATGTTCGATCCAGCCAAGACCGGAGCCGGTAGCATTCTCCCACCATACGATATCATGAGCAAGACCGGCTGCGCCAAGTACATCAATATCACCATCATTGTCCATATCCGCAGCATAGACAGAACTGGCGCTGTCAAAGTTATCATCAATCGGATGTTGGGTCCAGATGCCACCAGAGCCATCCTTGTTTTCCATCCAGAAGATCTCGCCGGAAACAGCAGCTGAACCAAGTACATCAATCCTACCATCACCATTCACATCCGTAGCGAATATTGATGATGGACCATCGAAGGTCGTAGTGATAATATGCTCGTAATCGTAGACTCTCGTTATACTCAGGAGTCCTGGTACGTGCGCCCAGTTGATATTACTGGACTGATAGAATTTTCCTGAATCCCAATTGTCGAGCGGCCCCAGGTAGCCAGGACCTCCTGTCCAGGTTGTCTGAGAAATCGAAGTAGCAAACGAAATGGATACAATACTCAGTATTGTAATTAGAATAGAAAAATATCTCATAATTTCCCTCCTCTAGAGATAATAAGTAAAGGCAATACACCAGCCTATAACTATTATTCATTATTACTCTACAACTTATAATTGTCAATACATCGATGATGCCTTTATTCTGTGAATTAGTAGAGTTCGATTTATCAGGAAAGTTTCGTCAGGAGGTTGATTCATCATTTTTCGAAGCTGTTAAATATATCCCGGGTTCTATTGTTGTCGCTGCTCAAACAGAATCGCGTACTTTACTGCCATGAGTCTGATGGATGCGTCGGCTTCAGGGCTTGCGAGTATCTCTCTCCAGATCCCTGATGCCTGATAAAAATGCCCTGTTACTGTGTAGATCAGTGCTGCGGCAGCAAGTACTTCAAATGGTGGTGATTCTGCCATAAGGCATATTTCAAGCTGTCGCAGCGCTACATCAGGATCTCCATTATTCCAGGCTATTTCTGACTGAATCAGCGCAAGATCAAATTTGTGCGACCATGGCTGAAGCATTGACAGAACACTATCCGGTCCTTCGGTTTCAAGAAGAATAAGAGCGAAGTTATATGCTGGAACAGACCAGGAAGGATCAGTGTCCATCGCTGTTTCCAGAAGATTACAGACAGATAGTGTATCCTCAGATGCAAGTATCTCAGTGGCTTCCCTTACAAGTCTTGCGGCGTCAAGACGCCTTTCAAGCGCGTCAAGGAGATTCTCTGGAAAAGGAAATCTGATCTCTTCTCCCGGCTGTGGTTTTTCCTGAGGGAGATAGCCGGACTGGATAGCAAGAATATCTGCGCCATCCTGAACATCTATTGCCCATGCAATAAAAGCCCAGCCATCATCTTCCTTCCAGGTATATCTGCACCACTCATTATCCTCAAGTGTGGTTCTATCCGGGAGGAGAACAGAATCAGATGGACCGCAGGCAGAGCCGATGAGAATAATGGAGGAGAGAGCTGAAAGAAAAGGTTTCAAGACCTGTCAATCCTTTCTATCATCAGTAATTCCTCCGCTTCAGCAAGAATACTGTTCAAATCCGTCAGATTTTCCACATGCACCGCTTTACTGCGTAATCCGGATGCTCCTATGAATCCTTTGAAGTATTTCAGCAGATGTCCTCTCAGTATATGATACACATGCTTCTGGGGAATATACTCTTTCATCATCTCAAGCTGTCTGATGATCACTGATGCAAGCTCCCCAGGCATCGGAAAAGCATCTTCGGGGCTGCCTGATACTCCTCTGAAAATCCATGGATTGCCAAGAGCCCCTCTGCCTATCATCAATCCCGATGCACCGGTTGAATTCTTCAAATCAATAGCAGCTTCAACATTTATCACATCTCCATTTGCTATGACAGGAATCGGAGAGCAGTTGACTATCCGTTTTATCTCCTGTTTTCTGACCCTGCCCGCAAACATATCAGAACGGTATCTGCCATGAACCGAGATTGCAGCGGCTCCCTCATCTGCCAGAATTGTCGGAAGACTGTCCTGTACAGGTTCTTCGGGTGACCAGCCTGTACGTATCTTAACCGTAACCGGAAGATTGGTCTCGGATGAGACTGCTCTTACTATCGCTGCCAGCTTTGGAATATCTCGGAGAAGCGCTGAACCCGAACCGCTTCTAAGAACTTTCTTCACAGGGCATCCGGCATTGATATCGATGAAGTCAAAGCCGAGTTCTGATACCAGTAGTGAAGCTCTCGCGAAATCATCAGGCCTGCTTCCGAACAACTGCACACCAATCGGCTTTTCTTCAGGATCGAATTTCAGTAATTTTTTTGTTTTGACTGATCGTCTGGACAATCCGGCTGCCGCAACCATCTCGGTAACAACTGCTGTAGCACCCATCGAACGGCATATACGTCTGAAGGCGGAATCTGTGGAACCCGCCATAGGCGCAAGGACGAGACCGTGAGTGTAGCTTTTAATTGAACTGTAATTCATAGATGCAAACATATGAAGAGGATGACTTGAAACAAAATTCCGGTTACTGTTCCGGGGACAGGATACTCATCCGGAATAGAGTATCCTGAAACAGTCTCGAAAAAGGATCATTCTGTATGTCTGGCGGCACTCGCAGCAGTTCTAAAACATCAGTTCCGAATCTGATTATATTGATCAGGTAAGGGAAATAGCACAGCATATTTGTTCACGGAAAGGATAGGGCTTAGTGTTTTGTGATATCTGTCTGTTTCTGGACAGTAAAACTGAAGATAAGATTAACCGCGCATGGAGCATACTCAGAACAAGAGGGTTTTCATCGCCTCTGCTCAGATCAGGTGGAAAGCCTCATCTTACCCTTGCCATATGGGAAAACCTCGATCCCGGGCTGATAATCGATGGTATAATGGACTTTGCGGCGAGTCATAGAGCCTTCCCGGTAACATTTTCATCGATTGCCACCTTTGGCCTGGCAAGCGGTACTGTGTTTCTGGGGCCTGTCATTACACCATCTCTATTATCGGTGCATGAAAGATTGTACAGTATATTCGATGAGCTTTCCGATCTTTCGGAGGGTCTCTACCGCCCCGGATGCTGGGTTCCGCACTGTTCACTTACACTTGGTCTTCAACCGGAGTTAATACTTGACGCTATAAGAGTGTGCCTTGATATCATAAATCTCCCGATAAGAGGTTGGATACGGGAGATAGGTCTTCTGGCTTTCGAAAAGGGATCAGTTCACTCTATTAGAAGCTACAAATTTTCGGATCCTACAGCTTAACTGCTTTCATTTCATTGCTGTAATTTGACTCCGCATGAAAAGAACTTCGCACCAGTGGTCCGGATGCGACTGATTTAAAACCCTCGGTAAGCGCGAATTCTCTCCAATTATTGAATTCTTCAGGCGTTAGATACCTGTCAACGGGCCAGTGATTTCTTGTCGGTTGAAGGTATTGACCAAGGGTCAGCATAGTCACGCCGCTGGATCTCAGATCATGAATTGCTTTTCTGATATCATCATCCTGTTCTCCAAGGCCGAGCATGAGCCCGCTTTTAAGCGGGGTGGAGGGTGACAGTTTTCCATAGAGATCAAGTATTGAAAGGGATAGATCGTAAGATGCATCAGGTCTTACTGCGGAAAAGAGATTCTTCACAGTTTCAAGATTATGATTGAATACATCAGGGTCTGCTTCCGCAATTGTTTCCAGAGCAGCGTTATTGCCATTGAAATCCGGCGTAAGCACTTCAATCCTTACCCCTTTGATTCTATCTCTCACTGCTTTTACAGTCCTGGCAAAATGCCCTGCGCCACCGTCCGGAAGATCATCTCGCGTTACCGAAGTGATAACTGCATATGAAAGATTCATTTCCTCTGCTGCTTTCGCTATTCTTTCAGGTTCATCAGGATGGAGAGGATCAGGTATTCCGGGCGCTGGTCCTATCGCGCAATACCTGCATGATCTTGTGCACACATCTCCAAGTATCAGAAATGTGGCGGTACCATGCTGATAGCAGTAACCAATATTAGGGCATTTTGCCTGTCTGCAGACAGTGGCAAGGCTATATTTTCGCAGAATACTTCTCACCTTCGCAGCTTCCCCGGAGCCTCTGGATGGCATTTTCAGCCAGTCAGGTTTTTTTCTGTATTTCATTTCCGCATTCATTTATCAGCTCATTGAGCCTTTTTCCCTCCAGTGCTTTAAAATCACTGCAATGAAGATCCCCACCAAGAGCATCTTTAAAAGAAGAGTGCAGGGCGTTTTCCATATCCAGCATCTCCAGACCCGGTTTGAATTCCCATACACACGCGATGCCGTCCTTCAGGTGCTGAGCAAGTATGCTCTTATGGCGTGTTGAAGTGGTCTGAGGGAGGTAGTCAAGTATTTTCATCTGATCATTCAAGAACAGAATTGATCCATGTTCAAGAAAAACACCTCTGCTTCGTGCCTGTGCGCTCCCGACAAGCTTCCTGCCGTCAGATGTACCGACTTCCCATTTTCCGTGGGACGTGAAGCATGGATTGCTTCTCATTCTTGGTCCCCCGGCACGGTGCCGGTCTGAAGAACTGACTGATACCGGTATGTCAAGAATATTCATGGCTTTGACCATGGGCATGGAAACTTTCCTGAGTGCTTCACTTATAGAACCGGATACAATTGGATGCTCCAGTCCAGCTGTAATACTGTAAGTCAGTTCGGTTTCATGCCAGACAGCGCGTCCGCCAGTAGGCCTTCTGACCACATGGTAGCCATCACTATGTAGGAGATCAATGTTAATCTCACTGTCACGATTCTGCAGTTTCCCGATTGAAACGCAGGCCGGATCCCAGCCATATGTTCGGAGAACAAAACTCCATCGGCCATCGCGAACCAGTTCCATAAGGTATTTATCGAATGCCATGTTCCAGAGACCTTCATGCTTTCCTGTTCTGAAATGTACAGCATTCATTAATTTCGATTACTCTCCCAAATCCAATATCTGCCAGAAAAAAGCGTACATATCGGATATCTGGTCCAGACTTTCGGACATGCCCACTGCTCCCCCGTGTCCGGCTCTGGATTGAATCGACATCAGTATGGGCGCATCTCCGGACTGAGCAGCCTGCAGTCTTGCTCCGTACTTGAAGCTGTGTCCGGGAACCACTCTGTCATCGTGATCCGCAGTTGATATCAAAGTCGGTGGATACTCGATTCCAGGCTTGATATTGTGATATGGAGAGTAACCGAGAAGGAATTCAAATTCTTCCGGATCGTCTGGTTCGCCGTACTCTGAGATCCAGGCCCACCCGATTGTAAACAGGTGAAATCTAAGCAGATCCATCACTCCCATGGCGGGAGAAGCAGCACCGAAAAGGTCCGGTCTCATGTTCAGACATGCCGCGACCAGAGTTCCCCCGTTGGAGCCCCCTGATATGGCAAGCTTCGGCGTTGAGGTGTAACCCTCATCTATAAGATACTCCGCAGCACAGATGAAATCGCCGAAAACAACCGGGCGGTTCTCCTTGATTCCCGCAAGGTGCCACTCCTCACCGTACTCTCCACCCCCTCGGATACAGGGAATAGCGTAGATTCCACCCATCTCCAGCCAGACAAGTCTGGCGGCACTGAACCAGGGTCTCATCGACGCCCCGAACCCTCCGTAGCCGGTCAGCAGCGTGGGATTTGATCCATCCAGCTCGATACCCTTCGGATATATCAGAAACATCGGGATCATCGTTCCGTCGTGACTCTCATAGAAAACCTGTTCTTCTTCGTATTGAGAAAGATCCGTGTTTATCTCAGGTGCCCAGAGGAATGTGCTTTCACCAGTTTCGAAATCGTAACTGTAAACTTCACCGGGATGGAGGAAGGAACTGAAAATATAGAATGTCTCAGTGTCCGACTGAAGACCCGAGAAGCCCCACACTGTTCCCCGGCAGGGAAGTTCAAGTTCTTTCTGAAACTCGCCCTTAATGTCATACAGATATATTTTAGTGTAGGCATCCCACGAATACTGTAGAACCAGCGACTCGCTGTTGTTCAGGATAGAAGCGCTCTCAAGTATCTCATCTGACTCGGGTATGATCTCTCTCCAATTTTCGCGGGATGGCTCGGTAATGTCGATGCAGATGATCTTGTCATGTGGAGCGTCAAGATCCGTGCGAATGTAGAATTCCTCCCCTATGTTGCCGATCAGAGAGTATTGAGCATCAAAATCCCCCAGAAGCTCCACCAACTGTCTATCCTCCGATAGCAGATCTATGTAAAATATTCCGTTTTTCTTCACAAGGCTCGAGTCCCAGATCCAGATTATCAGGTATCTGCCGTCATCCGTCTCATAGGCTCCCAGGAACCACTCGGGCTTGTCCGGACGTTCGTAAATCAAACTGTCCTGATCCTGCGAAGTTCCGAGACGGTGGAATAATATTCTCTGGCTATCGTTGCGCTCGGTGTATTCCTCACCTTCCTCGGGTTCTTCGTATCTGGTATAGTAAAATCCTGAATTATCGGCGTTCCAGCTGACTCCGCCCTTTGTCCAGAGGATAGTATCACTCAGAGCAGCCTGCGTCTCTATATCCATTACATACCATGTGGACCAGTCCGACCCGCTTCCGCTGGTTGCCCATGCGAGCATATTTCCGTCGTCGGTTACGACGATTCCGGCAAGAGACAACCTTTCCTCCTCGGGGAACTCGTTCGGGTCGATAAGTACAACCGGTTCGCCGTCAAGGGTCTCTCGGTAGCAGAAAAGGGAGTGATCCTGCAGCCCGTCGTTAAGGCTGAAAAAATAGCGTTCACCTCTCTTGTAAGGCATCGAGTAGCGCTGGTAGTCGTAAATGTCCTCAAATCTTTCTCTTATCCATTCCCTTTGGGGGATAACCTCAATAAAACCCTCCCAGAGATCGTTCTGGGCAGCTATCCACTCCATTGTTTCATCGGAGTCCACATCTTCGAGCCACCTGTACGGATCCGGAACGAGTGTTCCGAAGTAATCATCCACCTGATCGGAAACTCTGGCTTCCGGATACTCAATATCGAAAGCACCAGGGGAAGCACAGATCACTAAGATAGAAAGGATTATTATCGATTTCAACTGACCGCTCCATTCGATTAAAAAGAAAAATAGAGAATGACAATAATAATATAATATGTAAATAATTATTTACGAATCCCATCTGAAGTGGAACTATTGTCAATTTGCATGATAGAAACTAGATAATGGGTAATATGTAAATTGATATCTTTATTGAAATGCGAGGGTCATGATCAGAATATTTCTTGTTGGGTTACTCATATTTTCTGTGTTACCGGCATCATCTTCAGATGAAGTATACCGTGATGCGGGAGCGGGAGCTTTCAGCTTCCTGAAAATAGATCCTGGAGCAAGAGCAGCTGCGCTCGGTGGAACAGGGGTAATAAACAGTGGAAGTCTGGCTGGATTCACCAATCCCGCTCTTCTGGCTTCACTTGAAACAGGCACAATAGCAGCCGGACACAATCAATGGCTTGGAGATGCTTCACAAAACTACCTTGCCTGGAATTTTAAGGCAGGTTCGGTCACCTGTGCTCTAGGCGGCCGTTTTCTTTATGTCGCTGACCTTGAGATGAGAAATGAAGCGACTACTGAACCACTAGATAATTTTTCCGCGTGGGACATGTCTTTCCATGCCGCAGGCGCTGTTAGACTGGGAATATTTGATCTAGGAGCAGGAATCAAGATACTCCGTGAAAAAATATGGCTGGAAAGTTCTTCCGGTGTCGCGTTTGATGCCGGTCTGGTATTACATCCAATGACCAATCTGGATATAGCTGCAGTGGTGCAGCATATAGGACCATCAGTGACAATGGTTGATAACGAATTCAGGCTTCCATCAACCTGGAGGGCCGGAGCCAGATATACTTTCGGAATTCCGATCGGGTTGCTTGCGCTATCAGGGGAGATCAGGAAACCCCTTGACAACAGCTTCTCAGGCGGGAGCGGTCTGGAATACACACCAAAAAGATGGCTTAAACTCAGATTCGGCATGAGGTTCTTTGATGACTCAAGAGACCTGTCAGCGGGCATGGGTCTTTCAGCAGGAGATTGGATACTCGATTACGCCTTCGTTCCTGTAAAATACGCTATGGGAACAGTACATCGTTTCTCACTTCAGATGTCTCTTTAACTCTATGCGAATCCTTCTGACAAACGATGATGGTTACGATCAGCCGGGGCTTCTTGAGCTGGAAAACTCATTAAGGGGAAAACACGAAATATGGATTGTAGCTCCGCTTCATCACTGCAGCGGCACCAGCCACGCTCTAGGTCTTTATTCTTCAATGGAGCTCAAAAGAGAGGGTTCCCGCAAGTGGTCACTGGAGGGAACCCCCACTGATTGTGTAAAGATAGCACTCATGGAGGTTATGAAGGATAATCCTCCCGATCTGCTTGTATCCGGTATCAATCCGGGATCTAATCTTTCGAATAACATACTTTACTCCGGAACCGTTGCAGCTGCGATGGAAGCTGCGCTCTGGAACATACCATCTATTGCATTGAGTGTTCGTATTTCAGCACACGGTGAGAATCCTTTGTTTGAAACTGCTTCCTATGCTCTCGATAAACTTCTTGAACATGATATCAGTAACAAAATTCCGAATGGAACGATTATCAATGTGAATGTTCCAGGTCTGGATATCAGCGAGATCAGGGGTTGGAAATGGACAAGAATGGCGCAATTCAGCACTGACATTTCATTCAGAGAAATTGAACCTGGCAGAGTATTCGCATATGACCGGTACCGGTCACTTCCCGTGATCGACCCTGATGGTACCGATGTAGACGCAATCCAGAAGCATTATATCAGCATGACTCTGCTTGATATTAACAGGACATCAACCCTGCAACCACCGATCCTGGAGCTTACAGACGGGAGTTACTGAGCATTGTTGTTTATTATGGCAATCATGCTTGCAACTCCGGACGCGGTCTTTCTGAATCATGACGTAACACTTTACTGTTCATCTCCGGATTCAGGTTATGAAGAGGTAACGATTGAAGTCATAATCCCCCTTACTGCAAGAGGAGTGGAGCGATACAGAGAAGTTGTATCGTCGTTCAGGAACACATGGGAATCACTTGAGATCTCAACAGCTGAGATAAGACACTGGAGATCTGGAAGAGGTTCAGACAGGGCGGTATTGAGAGAGATCCCCCACAGATCTCTTCTTCCAGGAGGAAGGCTGGAGAGTTCTCTGAGGGAGCTGTTCGTGGAATTCCCCGGGATTGAAATCGGTGATACGCTTTTTATAGAGATAAGGCGTCATATCGACTATCTGCCTCTGGATGATTTCTACGCATATACATTCTACGCGGCGGCGAGAGACAGTATCAACGCTGGAAGTTTCAGAGTGTTCTGGCCTGCTGATCGGGAAATCCACATATCTTTCACTGATCTCCCTAAGCCGGAAATAATACTGATCAACGATACAACGGTATGCTTTTCATGGAATACTTACTCCCAGAGACCCATTGCGACTCTTCCATTCACGCGGAGTACTGCTGAGTGCAGCCCTTCCATAACGATTGCAAGCCATCAACCGTCCGATGTAAGCGCTGGATTGTTCGTTGTTCTTGATAGAACACTCATGCAGGATTATGAACCGGTCGCTGATTCCATTCTGGCGGTAACAGGATATGAACCGGTCAATATCACCAGATGGGTTTCAGAGGAGATCGAATATCTCAGCGGGAACTGGGGCAGAGATCCCGGCTATTCACCGCGATATCCTCTTGAAACGCTTGATGAGCATGCAGGCGTATGCCGCGACAAGGCAGTTCTACTCCTATGGCTTCTTAGAAGAGCCGGACATGATCCTTATGCCGTTCTTACATCAACTTCCAGAAGCATTACCGAATTTGTCGGTTCTCGAAGTTTTGATCACATGCTTGTCGCTCTTGATCTCAATTCAGATGAAGTGCTGTATCTGGACCCTTCGAACACTTCATTGGAGGATGGGTACTCGTACATGCTCAGAGGCGCGGCATATCTTCCATTAACTGCTTCAGGAAATGAACTGATGTGCTTTCCGGATCGGTGTAACCGGGATTCCCTTTCAATTCTTATAGAAGGTACTGTTGATGCTGATTCGGAAATAATCCGGGGAGATATCAATATCACTGTGTCAGGAGCAGCGGGCGAGCTGTTTAGATCAATGCTTGCCGGAGTACCTCCTGAGAGGACATCAGCACTCCTTGAGACTCTGTTTGGACTGATTCCGGGCTCATACATCCATATTGACGGCGATCCGGAAATAACAGGACAGCCTCTTTCTCTGCATGGTTCAGGATCATGGGAATGCAGTATTATAAGAAAGGAGAATTCCCTCTACATGCTGCTTCCGGGACTTGAGACAATCGACATTATCAGTTCAAGGGCATCTGCATTCTTACTTCCGGATATAAGGGATAATGTTTTTATTGAAACGACATATATCGCATATTTGAGATTGAAACTGACAGGACTGCCTTCAGGTTCTCCTGAAATTCCCGATCCGTATTTTGAGAGCAATTACAGCATTGAATTCCAACATAATAGTGATACTCTCATTATGGAAGAATCCATGTCTCTTCTGCCGATGATTCCTGATCTAAATCAACTTGATGATTTGAGATCAGGACTTCTTTCGAGAATGTCAGGATACTTCAGAACAGTAGTATTCCGATGATGCGGTGGCTCCTGTTCCCGATATTTATCATTTCTCTTGCATCTGCTGTTCCATCAACAGTATCCCTGTATTCAATCTCTATCACTCTAAAGGATGATACGCTCTTCAAGACTATCGAGATTCGTGGTATTCAGGGAAGCGACAGGCTTCTCAGTCGTATCGCTCATGGATTTAACCCTCAAATCCAGTCAATCGAACTTGAGGAAGCGATTTTTGGTTATCCTGGAATGGAATCAGGACACGTCCCGGAATGGGCGGTTGATACATTATCAGGATCAGGCGGCTGGCCACGCTCGCACATGGTGGCGTTTCCGGCTCTTCGTCCCGGAATGGAGATCAGTTACAGAATCCTGATAAAAGACTGGAGTGAAAGCTGGACAGAAGGTCCCTGGGCCGTTCTGTCTCCATCGGTTAAGGGGATATTCCCGGACTCCTGTAGATTCAGCGTTCAGGGCGATATGCCGGATGATCCTGCATGGTCAGGCCAGGGTTATACTGAAAGAGTTATTGATGATGGATTCATGTATACCTGCTCCGATTCAGCCGGCAAACTCTGGATTACACCTTTCCGGTCATTTGAGGATCTCTATGCCTGCATCCTGATTCCGGTCAATGACATCCTGAACAGACCCCATCCCCCTGATCTGAGGGAAGCGGCACTTCAGACAACGTCAGCGGGAGCAGACGAGTGGTCACAGGTAAGAAGGGCAAGAAGCCTTGTATGCAACAGTATGGGGCTAAGAGAGAGCGAAATGGGCATATCCGATTTCGAGATCAGAAGCATGCAGGAGATACTGGATTCCAGAGATGGAACACCTGTTGAGCTTGCAGCCCTGTTCACCGCAATGTGTCACGAACTGGGTATTCAGGCATACATTCTTCCGGCAACGGAATTAAACCCTTTGCAGCCTGTTCCACAAGGATGGACAAGATTCCTTGTAAGGATTGAGACGGATGATGGGAGGTCATGGCTTGTGGAACCTTCCGCTTATCTCACACCTGCCTTCTTTATCGATAAACCTGATACGCTCTATGTTCTTGATAAGGGTATTCTTCGTACTCATACTCCCAATTCAGTAACTGAGAACACTCTCATTGAAGAATGGAGCATCAATCCACGAAACGGTACTTTCAGATTATTGATCAGCTGCAGAGGGCGGTTCGATATGCTGCTGAGAAGTAAATTCGCCGGACTGACGGAGGAGGAGATGATACTGGTCCTTTCGGAATGGTCATGGAAAAGCGGGCGTCTTGTTGTTCCGGATTCCATAAGCATTACCGATCCTTTCGATCTTGCTGAATCCGCTTCATTATCCGCTTCAGGCATTTGGTCCGCGCCTTTCGAAAATGGCGTGTATTGCGATATTCTGCCGAAGTTGTCATGGGGCGGAACGGAGATCGTTTCGGGAAACCGGATAAGAATATGGACTCTTGAAGGATGTACTTCTGCTCAAAGTGATGAAACACTGTCCATTGTTGAAATGGAAGATACCGTAATACTAACAGATACAACCGGGATTATGCGAAGGTTACCTGTACTACTCGAAATTGAACAATGAAATATTCACCGGCTCTATTCATGATTATTCTGGTTCTAACCGCAATAGGTATCAGGGTATGGACTTTCACCTCCGTTAACAGCATCCTGCCCCTTAACGGCTTGTACGTTGATGAAAAAACCTACACCATGAATCCTGTTACACCCGGAAGCGTCGGTCTCTCCAGACCGCCCGGAATGTTCATAATCGCAATGATTACAAAAGGAGCCGATCATCCTTTAACTTCTCGAGTGTTCATTTCAATTCTTTCCCTTCTTCCCGCAATCGCGCTTTTCCTGGGAATATACAGAAAACAGAAAAGCAAATGGGTGTACATCTGCTGCGCAGGAATGGCATTGTCCCCATTTTTCGTTCTTTCAGGTATTCAGATACTTCCGGCTGTGCCAGCCGCGGCTTCCCTGTCTTTTTCGATGCTATTCGCAAAGCGGAGGAAATTTCTGCTTGCCGGATTTCTGGCAGGAATTGTGGTAATCTTCAGAGCAGAACTCGCGCTGATTCCAGCTGTGCTGTTTTTCTTCTCATTTCGATCCAGGCTGAGGGAATGGAGCATATTTGCCGCTGGTTCAGTGATGGCTGTTTTACCTGTAATCATCCTGAACATTTCAGCAGGCGCCGGACCGGTAATTTCAGTTAATGGAGCTGAAAACCTCTGGCTGGGAACGGACTGGGAACTTCTGTCAACACCTCCCGGAACTGAGTTCGAAGAACTGGTGGCAATCGGAGAACTGGATGGCGGGGGAGACTCAGCATTCATCCAGAGAGCATTCAATGCGATTAAATCTTCACCACAAAAATGGTTTGTAATGGGAATTCAGAAAATACTTGCATTCTTCACTCTTCCGGGGCCTGGAAGGAATCTTGAGACGGGGTGGTTGCTGAAAAAGACCTTGCTGATTCTCATGCTGCCGTTTTCACTGATGGCTATGTCTCTGGGGTCAGTGCGGTGTTTCGACAAAAACAGGATATTCTGGCATGATCTTGCTGTTTCCGTCATCTTAGCAGGAGTGATTTCAGCTTTTGTGTTCTTCCCTTCGGCAAGATTCAGATTAACAGCGATTCCCGCTTTCTGGTTTCTTTCTGCCTCTGCTGTTCCTGACCGGAAACAGATCCGCTATGCCGGTTTTGCATCCCTTGTGATTATTATTATCTCACTGTTTATAACTTATCCTGGTATGGTGAGATCGGGTCTTACTTCAGCCCTTGCGGCGGAACACATGATAGAATCAGGGAATCCTGCAGGAGCACTTGAAGAGTTGGATTATGCTTCGAAAAGAGGATTCTATGGAGCGGATTTTCACAATCTGAGAGGAGTCTCCTGTTCATTGCTGGGTTATTCCACTGAAGGATTAATTGAATTCGAGAGGTCAATTGATATAGCGCCTGAATCTCCAACATTATGGAAGAACTATGCGGTTTCGCTATGGACAAATGGAAGGTACAGTGAATCAGTTCAGGCAGCAAGAAGAGCCGTAAATTTGAACCCGTTGCTCAGAGACCAGCTTGAACCAATACTTGTGCATGCGGAAAACATGTGAAAATCATGAAAGGGTCAGATTCTGAATGAGTTCTGAAGATAAACACAATCTTGAAGAGAATCTTCAGGATCTAGGCACTCCACAACAGGAAGCCAGCAGGATCGCGAGGGCAACAGGTCTGCTGGGAGGGCTTACGGTAACGAGCCGTATACTTGGATTATTTCGTGATGTAGCGCAGGCTGCGATACTTGGCACAGGTATGGCCGCTGATGCTTTCACACTTGCTTTCATAATCCCAAACACACTCAGAAGACTGTTCGGGGAAGCAACCGCAAGCGCTGCGTTTGTACCCACATACACCGAGATTCTTATGAAGGACAGCAAGCGGGATGCTTTCAAACTGGGAAGCAGAATACTGTCTATTGTCGCTGCTGCTCTTCTGATAATAGTTCTGCTGGGAATAGTGGCGTCGCCCCTCATAATAAAGATATTCGCTCCCGGCTTCTCTGATATTCCAGGCAAATCCGAACTTGCCACCGGGCTTCTGCGCCTCCTGTTTCCCTACATCCTCATGGTCGGCTGCGCTTCAGTTGTCATGGGTATTCTCAATGCTCACAGACATTTCCTGGCCCCGGCCAGTGCTCCAATTCTCTTTAACCTCTCTGCTCTTGCAGGAATTCTACTTCTTTCTCGCTGTTTTTTTCCTGAGCAGCCCGTATGGGGATATTCAATTGGAGTAATGGCAGGAGGTGTATTTCAGCTTCTGATACAGCTCCCTGCGCTCCGGAAAAGAGGATTCAGATTTAAACCTGACTTTAACTGGAAAGACCCTAAAGTCAGAAAAGTCGGAATGCTTGCCTTTCCAGCACTGGTTGGGCTCCTTGCCGCAGAAGTGAACATCATTGTGGATAAGATGATAGCATCAATGCTGGAACCAGGAAGTGTCGCTGCTCTTTCGTATGGAAACAGGATAATGCAGTTTCCGCAGGGAGTATTCGCTATTTCTCTTGCCACTGCTCTTCTGCCAACTCTCAGCAGGCAGACAGCAAGCGGCAAGCTTCAGGACGCAGGTAAAACACTCGGCAGAGCAACACTGGCACTTGCAGCCATGATGATTCCAGCAACATTCTGTCTGCTGTTTCTGGCTGAACCTGTTGTAAAAGTTATTCTTGCCAGGGGAGCGTTTTCAGCTGAATCAACGGCTTTGACCAGTGCCGCTCTGATTTACTATTCAGTTGGTCTCCTGTTCTACGGAGCAGTAAAGATCACTGCTCCGGTCTTCTATGCGATGAAAGACACTAAAACACCGGTAAAGATAGCGATCAGCTGCATGGGTCTGAATATAATTCTCAACATTGTTCTGACTCTGGCGTTCATCAGAACCGGAATATCACGTCCCCTTGCCGGTCTGGCTCTTGCAACAAGTATTTCCTCGATACTCAATTTTGTGATTCTCCGGATAGCACTTAGAAAAAAACTCGGCCCTATTGTCCAATCCTCAAAGCTCGCCTGGTTCTCAATGATACCCGCAGGTATTCTTACTCTATTGTTTCTCTGGCTTTTATCTCCATCTGTAATCTCGATATCAGCCACCTCTACAATGAAAGGGATATTATCTATTTCCGGAGCATCTATTGGAGCAGTGGCACTGTTTCTTGCAGTTTTCGTCATTATCGGAGGAAAAGATGCCAGATCGATATTTTCCCTGGCGATGAGACGTGGCCGGATCACAAAGTCTTAAGGAATCGGTAGCCGGAGCACCACGCCTTCCTGGTGTCTACAGCTTCCTGGACGGTGAGGGAAGTGTCCTCTACATAGGGAAGGCTAAAAGCCTCAGAAGCAGGCTTCAGGGGCATCTCGCAAACCCCGGTGATTCCCGGCATACACTTCTTCTTGAAAAAGCTGTATCAGTCGAGTGGATCATCACCGGTTCGGAAGTGGATGCGCTTGTTCTTGAAGCGGAACTTATTCGCATCCGGAAGCCACCTCTCAATGTACGGCTAAGGGACTCCGGGAACTATCCATACCTGGAAATTACGACCGATGAGAAATTCCCGCGATTGCAGGTCACAAGAGATCGGGGCAACACTTCAGGAAGACCCCGGTTCGGTCCCTATCCTGATGCAAGAAATCTAAGAAAACTTGAAGAATTCCTCCTTGAAACCTTTCCTCTCAGAAGGTGCGCTGGAAAGACTCCACCTTCCAATGAAAGACAATGCCTCATGGGACAGATAGGCCGCTGCCAGGCGCCGTGTACAGGTAATGTCACTACAGAAGAATACAGCAGCACGGTTCAGGAAATGCTCAGAATTCTTCGAGGTGACTGGGAATGGGCAAGAAAACGTATTGAGATACTCATGAACAGAGCATCAAAGGAAACAAATTATGAAGAAGCCGGAAGACTGCAGGATCTTCTTTCCCGTCTGGACAGTTTCGGCTGGCCTGCACCTGATTCCATTCAGGACAGTATAAGCAGAGACACTGTAGCTGTGAAGGATAACTGGGGAATTGTTATGCGGATGCGTGGAGGACGCTTCACAGGCGTTCTAAGAATGCCTTTTGACAGCAAATGGAAGCTTGCTCCAGTGAACGAACGAATTTCAATACTTCTGGGAACATATTATTCGCAGACGGATGATATACCGAAGGA
Organism: uncultured bacterium; assembly: GCA_965372215.1. Classification (GTDB taxonomy): domain Bacteria; phylum Fermentibacterota; class Fermentibacteria; order Fermentibacterales; family JCC-6; genus Aegiribacteria. The sequence goes on from CBDVBK010000005.1 coordinate 17,733, forward strand.
AATACTGGTTCCGGAAATACCGGAAGGTTATGACGCGCTTGTTGAATGGCTGTCTGCAAAAAGAAACGCGGCAGCAAGAGTATTCGTTCCCGAACGGGGCGGAAAGAAAGAAGTTCTTCAGTTGGCTCAGAGAAATCTGGAGCATTTCCTTGTACGTCTATCCTGGAAACACCCGAATGGAAGCAGAAAAAGCACCGAAGCAGCCCTGGAAGCTCTAGCTGACATATTCAATTTGAAGAACCCCGCGGATTGGATTGTATGCCTTGACGCATCCACAATACAGGGATCCTGGCCTGTCGCGGCAATTGTCAGCTTCAGAAAAGGATATCCTGACAAATCAGGATACAGACGCTTCTCCATGCCTTCAGAGATAAGCAGGGACGATCCGGCTATGATAGCTTCCGCGGTCGACAGGTATCTATCGAACCTTGAGGATGAGTATCCTGATATCTTTCTGATAGATGGGGGGATAACTCAGCTCAGAGCAGCAGTCCGAGCAGCGGAGGAATGGGCGGAGAAAATCTGTTTTGTCTCCATAGCCAAGCGGGAGGAAGTGCTTCTTGAAGGGATCTCCGAAAGAGTAATCAGACTTCCCCTGGATTCAACTCCACTTTCGCTGCTCAGAAGCGCAAGAGATGAAGCTCACAGATTCGTTCTTCACTACCACCAGCAGAAACGTTCTTCAGGGAGCCTGCATTCAGTCCTTGATGATATTCCCGGCATAGGCTCGGCAACAAAACTTCGCCTTCTTAATCATTTTTCAAGCGCAGCAAGGATCAATACAGCTACAATCGAAGAGATCATGGAAGTCCCCGGTGTAGGCAAGAGCAGAGCTGTCCAGATAAGAAGTTACCTCGATAGAAAGAAGCGAAATACAGATGAATGAAACAACCGATGCAACCGGGGACATGCAACTCTATGCGTGTCACCACAGTAAACTGGATACTCACTCAGATGCGCGAGGCTATGTAATCAACCCTTTTGAGCATCTTCAATCGACAGCCCTGATTTCAAACTGCCATATTTTTTCAATAGAACCAGGACATGTTCGAGGAAATCATACACACCCTGGCAGAAACGAGGAAGTTATCGTCCTTGCAGGTGAACTTGTCATAAGAATGCCCTATCTCGAAGAGGAATACTCTCTATCCGCAGCGGATATCCTGAAAATCGAACCTGGAGTTCGCCACATTTTCGAGAATGAGAATGACTCAACCGCGATTGCAATCTGCTGGAGCAGCAGGAGGGACGAGGGGTACGAAGGCCCTGATACAATCCGGTAGCTTCATTTTCTTTTCGGATCCTTCAGAAAATTCCAGGAAGCGATACTCGTCATGACTCAAAAACGATAGAATTCGAGAATAACAGCACTTGACCATGTATATACATGCGTATATACATTGATCAGGAAGGGAGGAGTTAAATGCATACAGCAAAAGTGTTCAGAAGCGGTAACAGCCAGGCGGTCAGGATACCTAAGGAATATGCGATAGAGGAAAGCGAACTCTACATTCAGAGAGTTGGGAATTCTCTGGTGCTTTCATCTATGAATGAACCATGGACTTCTCTTCGAGACAGCCTTGTAAAATTTTCTGATGATGTTTTCTCCGATGGTCGTAAGCAACCAGAAAATCAAGATAGAGATATTTTCTGAATGTACCTTATAGATACAAATATCTGCATCTACTTGATTAAGAAGAAGTCTGAGTATCTCCTTCAGAGATTTGAATCAGAAAAAGCTTTCGATATTGGAGTATCTGCCATTTCCGTTGCTGAGCTTGAATATGCAATTGCAAAGAGCATGTTTCCTGAAAGAAACAGAATAGCACTTCTGGAGTTTCTTTCCTGCTTTGATATAGTTCCTTTTACTGATCTTGATACTCAGGCATTTGGCGCAGTAAGAACTTTTCTGGAAAAGAAAGGCACCCCGATAGGTCCATATGATTTAATAATTGCAGTGCAGTGTCTTACTAGAGATTTAATTCTTGTAACCAATAATGTAAAGGAATTTGAAAGAATTCCTGATCTGCATATTGAGAACTGGATTCAAGAACCAGGTTGTTAACTTTTACTGATATATGACTCCAGTACGGACTTTATCGCAAGTCTATAATTTTTCAGTACTGCTAATTTCCTGATATCACATTCTTTTTCCAAGTCCAGTATGACTTCATGACCTAAGTAGTATCCGCATTGACTGTAACCCTGTATATCAAACCACGAGCCGAAAAATGGACGGATATCAGTTTCCTTTTCAACATGCTGAAGAAACTTCTCAGCAAGCATACCTTTATTCTCCGTACACCATTCAAGCCAGTCAGAAGCAGTAATACCTGCTCCTTCATGCCAGCTGTTTCGCCCCATTATTATGTGTTCACAACGTTGAGCGTATCCTTCTGTGTAAAGCTGCCACCAGGGTCCTTTTTCTTGATTCAATTTCGAATCCTGTCTGAGTTTCCCATGTATTGCATGACCGATTTCATGTGCTATCAAGCCTTTCAGCGAATCAGAATCTGTCCACTTGCACTCGGTGATCATCTCAAGACCAAAAAGAATTGCCTGCGAATTACGCAGTTTTGTAAGCCATCCTGCCCCGCATCCGATTCCAACATAAATCACATAGAGAACATCGAATTCACTGATCCTGAATATTTCCATCGCAGATTTGTGCAGCGGTATGATAAACTCGATAAGGGTTTTATGCGCTTCTTTCATGGAATTCAGGCGGCTGTGCAGAAAAGGGAATACTCTATCCAAAGCGATTTCACGCCAGTCTTCTGATATGTCGGTATAGTCTTTCTGCTGTATCTCCAGCAGATCAGGCCACATACTCATGTATTCGCAAGCCCAGCCCTCAATCTGCTCCTTGATCGGAAGGTTTTTATATTTCTCCCAGTAGGAAAGGAATTCAGAATAAGTATCCAGTATAATTGGCATTAGAGTCTTTCGTCTGTCAGTTAACGTTGCCATGAAGAGTCCTTTGTCCGGCGACACCAGATGTCATCGAATGGACGATCCTGAAATTCACCGATGGGCCACGGCTTCAGGCGCGGTTGTTGAGTCTTGTGAAGATCCCAGCTCGACAAGTATCTCTGGACCTCAAGTTGATCATCGCGACAAATGAGAAAGTCCGTATCACCGTGTGATCTCGTCTCGCGGCCGACGAAAAGGTCAATTGCATGACCTCCAGCAATCCACCAATGCACGGATAGTCCGGAAAGGAGTTCAGCGACCTCCTGCATGGACAAAGGATCCCACTTGTGGTGATCGTCACTCATTCTTCATCTCGCTTGAGGTACAACATTCAGCGTAACCAGCGCCGTTACCGATTACCTAATTCACAGACAGGCGTTTTGTTCATGCTGTGGTTGAACAACCCATTACATCTTCTATTCGTTTTCTCTGAATAGCATGAAAAGTTCAGGGGCAAATTCTGATTGTCCCTCCGTATCACTCTGCCAGAGTCCAAGCTCATTATACCATGTTGCTTCATCAGCACGTCCAGCTGCTATAATCTGGCGTAGCATCTCTTTAAGTTCCACTGTGATGGCCATCGAATTTTCCGCTGTACTCCCTATTCTCTCATACAATACCCCTCCTTCAGTTGCCAGGGTCAAGTAAAGCGTAGGGTACATGTTGGCCCAGATATATTCATCAAAGCTGCGGATTACCCAATCAACAAATCCCGTAATACTAAGTTGCTCTAACAATGGTACACGTATGTCTTTGGAATCCCCAGGATGTAGATGATGTATCGGATGATTCAATATCCAGCTGTTGTATCCAGCCTTAGACTCACTCTCAAAGCGCAGTGCTGAAGAACCTTCCGCCCACCCTTTATTACTGTCCGAATTATAGAGTAACGTATACTTATATGACGTTGTCTTCAAGTAGTAACCATCTTCAGATTCGACAGCACTGAACCTTTCGACAGCAAGTACACCAGCTGAGGGTGGTCCTCCGACTACAAGACATTCACCGAAGGCATCTTGGAATAAAGAGTCTACATCGGAAGGTGAGCTCATTTCAACATGTCGCGATGCGTTCTCCCCACCAAGAGAGCAACTTCCGCACTTTGTTTCTGAATCAAACCGAAGCACTGGTGTGGGACTCTTCATACCGCATCGAGACCCAGATTGCTGTAACCTGCTCCAGTAATTGAATATGTGATGGTTGTATGCCTTCCAGCATTCCTCTGGATTGGCGTAGGTTATTCGGGAGGCCATTGTCTATTTTGGCTTGTGACATAGTCGATTAGATTGGTTAGATCTGTCCTATACAGCTTGCTTTGGAGATCCGGTTCTCTGTTTAGAGCGTGCCATCCAAGATGGTCAGGTTCGAGCGAGAAGCTCTTACCGTTATCCACAGCTTCTTGATGAGCGCGTGACACACAATCCCAAGTGTAAATACATCGGACTGTTGCAACCTTTCTCGGTTCTTCTTCGAAGTACTCAGACACGGCACATGCGAGAGTGTCACAATCAAGTTTATCTGCGAGTTCCCGTGCTCTGGAGCCCAAACTTCCCCAAACCTTATTTCGCGGGAGTAGCTCATCGATCCATGCTTTAATCAGCCCTCGAGGTAAGAGATAACAGCCATCACTCGAGTAGCGCGACAGGTCAATCGGAGGAGGACCTTCAGGTATACCCGCTTCCAGTGAGGTCTTTAAAACATCATGAGGTATGCCTGCTGCTAAAGCAATCATCTGAAGGCTTGATTGGCCACGCTGAAGTAGCCTTTTCTCTACAGTATTCCGATTCACCTTCGAGTCTGTGACTGTTGCAAGGCTCTCAATCTGTGAGCGAGATAGTCCAAAGTACTCCCCTAATGTTTCTATAGGCCACTCAAAACAGCTCATTAACTCACGTCTCATGCTGGCATCGTGCACGATTTCCTCCTTTCACCTCAGTATGTTCAACACTCTGCATAACCAGCACAGGCCTTACCTCGCCTGATCACCATACTCTGGGCTTGGTTCATGCAGTTGGCGAAACCATCTCCTCCCAGCATCAATCAGATCTTTTCACCTGATTTGCTGGAAGACCGGATATACTGTCCTGTCCGATTCCCTTCAATCTTTGTGGGAATAGTGCTGTAAGCCCTATCAGCCCTAGTTTTTCTTTCCTTTCTTGCTCTTCTTCACTTCATCTATTACCTCATCTGCAACACCAGCAGCAGCACCAATCACAGATCCTACTACAATACCGGTCGCAGTGATTGCACCAACAGCTCCTAATACAGGTAGAGCCACTACCGCTGCTATACCAGCTGCAGCACCTGCAGCCACCTTCGTTAAACCTGACAAAAATCCCATAATTAGTGCTCCAATCAAGAATATAATCCTGCTAGTGCAAATCCTTTGAGATATATCGGTGTAATCTCATTCACCCAAGAGATAACTTCCTCTTTGAATGCTTCAGTGAAAGAGAAAGCTGTTTGCATCTCTTCAATTATCTTCTTTTCGTTCGATGAGTAATCACCGTCAGCAAACACTAGAGCAACTAACTCGATGAATACAGACCGTCTAACATTCTCAGAAGCCTCAGCGAGCTTCTGAATCAATTCATTGATCGAAAGATGCTCACTTTCGGTAGTCTCTCTACCGATCCCCATTTCATCGAGATATACGTCGATTTGTATCTCTTCATCTGCGGTGAAATGTCCGTCAGCATGCGCAACTTTAAACAGAAGCTGTGCGAACGTGACTTTCTCTTCGCTTGACAGTACATTCAAGAACATGCTCATGTCTCCTTTCCGCACTTAGCGAGATGAACACCTGGAGAGTACCTGATATCCCGTGTCTTCATCCATGGTTTAAGTTATTATTACGTTTGATTTATACCTGCCATTCTGATATTGTGCTAGAGCCTTATTCTGCATTCCATAAGTATTCCTCTGATATGAATGCTACATACACTTTGTCTGGAGTGGCACCTGCCTTGTTGATCACCGAAATAATCTCATGGGCAATATCTTGAGGGGACACAGCGCCCACTATTTCAGCAGTGATTGTTGTCTCTGGCATTTCTAGGAAAATATACCGTAGGAATGGTGAGAGCGCATTATATCCACGTAATCCTATGTATGTGTTTACAAATGCTAGAAGGGCACTCTTCACTCTCTCGTTATCTCCGTCCATCGCATTCCTAAGGTCGTAGAGGACATTACTGCAATTTTCATAACACTTCTTTTCATGTTCGCCAACAACGATTATACAGCGTCTTCATTTCCCAGTATCTATTTATACAGACAATAACTAATTCATCAGGTAATGTATTGTCAATCGAAATAACTATGCTATTAACCAATTCCAAGTTCTGCTGAACCTGGTGAATTAAAGGGGATACACACAGTAAGTTTAAGCAGAAGAAGTGATATCTTGAAGAAAAATCAGTCTTCAGTGTTCCAGATACCTTCACTTCGCACTCGTCTGATAAAATCGCACCTGTTGGAATAACTTCTGGATATTTCAAGGTTGTTTCGTCTTAAAGTGTCCTGTTCAAAGGCTTTTTCAAGCAGCATGTATGCGTTTCCTTCATTCCATGGTTCTTCAACTAGACCGCGCTTATCTCGTACAATCCTGAGATACTGCCATAAGGCTTTTTCCGTTTCTCTCGGGCTGTAATAATCCACTTCCCAGAGAACTACCGCGTACTCCCAGAGAACGCGCTCATTCTCCGGGCATTGCTTTATACCTTCCTGAAGAAGCCTGATTCCTTCACTTATTTCGCCAAGATTAACCGCGAGCTGATAGCCGCCGTCGATATACGCTTCCGAGAAAGTTGGATCGAATTTAGTAATGAGCCAGAGCTGTGGAAGATAGTCTGTAGCAGTGGTCCATTCATTTCCCTGATACATCCAGATGTGATGATACCGGTCAAGCTGCAGCCAGAGAATGTCTGCAAGAAAGCTTCCAATCTGACCGACACCCGAAGAAACAGCTTCCGTAGCGATATTGTCCTCAATTGAAGCCTGACTGGCAAGTCTTCCGGAGTAAACGGCGACAATCAGAAATATGGCTGCTGCGGCAAACGGAACAATTCTGGCTTTCAACGCTTTTTCCTTAAACGGTAGCGTGATGCCAGTAGAATTAAAGCAGCCAGGATAACAAGAATGACAGTATCTCTTATCATCTTACTCCAGATGAATCTGGCGCCCCATGGCTGATTGAAGAACCACTCTGTTCCATGGTTTCTTGCCCCTGCTTCGTGCACATGTCTGTTGCTTCCTGATATTGCGGTACTATCATATTCGTGAACATTTTCCTGATCATGGATTTCACCGCATACCGGGCATACTTCGGCAGTATCCGAATCATGATCATGATGCTCCTCCTCTGTCTCTGCACCTGTATGGTCATGTTCATGTATTTCACCCAGATGTTCGGGCGGAGCGACTTCTTCTATGTCGTAATCAATTCTGCAACCCGTTAGAGATATCAGAGTAAGCAGAATTATCAACTTCAAATACTTCATTTCAGATCCCTGCTCCTGAACACCGCAAGTGCTATCGAAAGCATGAATGCCATGTAAGCCAGTCCGTAGAGCACAGCAAGAAGGAAGTAGACGGATGGTATACCCACTCCATGGGCAATCGGATCTTTAATATGAAAGACATCCATGTGGGGCAGCAGAAGCCTTAGAAAACGCATGAATCCTTGTGCTCCGGGAAGGATACTGACAAATCCGGAAACAGACATCTGTGACAATATGAACAGAAGAATTGTTAATGGCGCATTAAGCGGGGGAGAGGTCCAGAAACTGAAAAAGAACACTACGGCAAGAAGGAACCATCCTTCAACAAGAAGTAGACACGTTGCCGGAAACAGATCCGCTGGAATGCTAAGCTCGTTCATGAGGAGTATTACCATCAGTCCGATGCAGCCGACAAGCATCGCAGCAGCCTGCACCATTGCAGCGCCGATAAAACGTCCCATCAGATACTGTCCTCGTGACAGAGGCACGGCAATAAGGGGCATTACTGTTTTTTGCTCCTTGTCTCTCGGATAGATATTGGCTGCTAGACCGATGGCAAGGAGAAGAGCACCTATTTCAAGACCAAAGAGACCAAAATCAAGAATGAATCTACCTTCGTTTGAAATGCCATATCCAGGAATCTGTCCTATACCGAATAAGGCAATCAGGATGACAATACTGATGCCCCAGATTGTCCTTCTGCGCAGGAGATTTCTGAGAGTCATAAGAGCAAAGGTCATTACAGGTTTCATAAATTACCTCCCCTTGTAGCGGAGAGGAAGACTTCCTCGAGACTCCTGTATACGGGTTTTACTTCCAGAATATTCTGCCCTTTCTGTCTCAGTTCATCTATCGTATTCTGCAAATCGGCCTCTGTGACCTCTTTTATCTCAGGTGTTTCAGATTTTGTGCCGGGTACTATGAATGAAATGCTGAACAGATCCTCTGTTCTCAGCAGATCATCAAGATTACCTTCTGTCACTTTTTTTCCTTTGGCCAGTATTACAGCCCGATCACAGATAGTCTCAACTTCGGAAAGCAGATGTGACGAGAGAAATATTGTAGCTCCACGGTTGTTCTCTTCAAGTATGACATCGCGAAATTCCTTCCTTGCCGCAGGATCTAGACCGCCGGTCGGTTCGTCCATGATAAGGAGATCAGGTTGAGACTGAAGTGCAAGAGCGAGGCTCATGCGCTGTTTCATGCCCTTGGAGAAATTCCTGATTCGGACTTTAACCCATGCTTCAAGTCCAACTCTTCCGAGTATGGATATCATCTGGTCTTTCGAAATATCCAATTTGCGCATTGAAGCGAACATCGTCATGAATTCAAGAGGGGTAAATATATCTTCGTAATCAGGGTTTTCCGGAACGTAGCCTATTCTCGTTCTTACACTCTTCGATGCGGGTAAATCATCCCAGAGAACTACATGTCCTGAAGTGGGCTTGAGTAATCCGAGAATACACTTGATAGTGGTTGTTTTCCCTGCTCCGTTAGGACCCAGAAATCCAAGTATTTCACCCTTATTTACCTGGAAGCTTAATGAATCAACAGCTTTGAAACTGGAAAACCCAAGTGTTTTCCTGAAAGTCTTCTCCAGATTATCGACCTTTATTGGAACATCAGTCATATTTGATTCCTTTCAATGATTTTCAACAATAGATAAGTTTACATCTTCTGACCAGTCATGAAATGTTCAATTTGCCTGGATCAAAGGTAGCATGGAATTTTTCACTGAGATATATTTCTGCTAACCTGCAGGCATGTTTTATGGATAATTACATCTATAGCATGCATTTTCCTGTGAATGCACTTAATGCTTTTCATGTTCAATCAAATGGATTCATCGGACATGAAATGAAAGGCGGAAAATATGCTTGTATCTCCACACGGTGGAAGATTAACAGACAGACAATATGAAGGAAATACAGCAGAGGAGATCATCCGTCAGGCTGAGAAAGGAATCCTCGTTACATTGAACGCCAGAGAAAAGAACGATCTGGAGATGATAGGTAACGGAGCCATGAGTCCCCTTGAAGGTTTCATGTGCAGCGATGACTACATGTCTGTTGTCGATCTTATGCATCTTTCGTCAGGACCTATATGGTCTCTTCCAGTTGTTTTTTCCAGAAAACCTGGCGATCCTGAAGTATCGAAAGGTGATCATGTAGGTCTCAGGGACGAAGATGGGCTTATCTGGGGTGATATGGAGATAGAAGATGTGTTTAAGGCTGATCTTGCTGCTGAATCCGAGAAAACCCTTGGGACTGCTGACGACTCACATCCCGGAGTAGCGTACCTGAATCACCTTTCAGGAACCTATATAGGCGGTAAAGTACGTTCCATCAGACGGAGAAGATCAGAGAGCTTTCTGAAGTATAGACTGGATCCTAAAGAAACCAGAGTTCTTTTCCGAGCAAGAGGCTGGAATACAGTAGTCGCATTCCAGACCAGGAATCCTATACACCGCGCTCACGAGTATATCCAGAAATGCGCTATGGAAATCGTTGACGGTCTTCTTCTTCATCCGCTTGTTGGTGAGACTCAAGCAGGAGACATTCCGGCCGATGTTAGAATGCACTGCTACGAAGAGATTCTGAAGGACTACTATCCTGCTTCGAGAGTTGCCATGAGCGTGTTTCCAGCAGCAATGAGGTATGCCGGACCAAGAGAGGCAGTTTTTCATGCTCTTCTAAGGAAGAATTACGGATGCAGTCATTTTATCGTGGGAAGAGATCATGCGGGTGTAGGAAACTTCTACGGCACTTACGATGCTCAGATGATCTTTGACAGGTTCGATCCGGATGAACTCGGGATTGTGCCTCTCAAGTTCGAACACGCTTTCTTCTGCATGAAATGCGGGGGAATGGCAACCCTGAAAACATGTGCACATGGCAGTGAACACCATGTTTTTCTCTCAGGCAAGAAAGTCAGGGAGATGCTTATCGAAGGGAAAATGCCTCCAGCTGAATTCACTCGACCCGAAATAGCACAAATCCTTATGAATGCTGCCGGAAACGGAGAAACTAATTGAAAGGGCTTGTTATCTGGATCAGAACTGAAATCGAGTCAGACGAATCTATTCTTGATGAACTTGGCAGAGAGATTAAAGATAGAGGAGGGAAAGTAGAAGTATTTCACTCTGAAGCTATAGAGAGTCTGGGCATGGAAGAGAATGAAAGGGCAAAAGCAGCTGCATGCGCCATGCTGGCAAATCACGGTGTTATTGTTATCGCGTCCGGAAGCGAATCTCCGGGAATTACAGCAGGAAAGAATTTTGAAATAAGGGAAATAGAGAAATCCGAGCTTAGCCGGAACACTGCTCATGACAAATTTATCCGGGATCTTGAACTCGCAGGTTTAGTCCCACCTCCGAAGTATGATGTTCATCCTGATGAAGAGGAAGATATTTTAAAGAGACTCAAAGATCTCGGCTATCTTGACAATCCAGGGACGTAGTCTGTTTCGTCAACTAGCTGGCGTATTAATAATGTATTACTGATAATATAATGAATATAGAGTTAACTATTATTCGATGTAGCCCAGACCTTCCATTTTCCTGCGGATGTCTTCTTCGGATTCACTGCTGCCGGGATCGAGAGTATCCAGTTCACGCTCAATTATATGAATGACGAATTCTTCCGGAGATGAATACCCCCCCACTTCAGATACTTTTCTGATTCTTTCGATTGTTTCATTGTCAAGTTTCAGCTTCAGTTTCTGCATGATTCTCCGTTCGCTAAATTTTCACATTGAATATCTTTGCTCCTGATATTGCAGAAACAGAAGAGAATACAAGAAATACCGCCATCCAGGACCAGTGTCCTCCAAGAATCCTGTAGCGGACAGGCATAAGAGAATACCACCCGGAAATGGGTCCGGCATCTGCAAGTACCGCCCGGCCTATCCGAGGGCAGAACAGGCGTTTCAGAGAATTACTGCCATCGAATCCCCTGAGAATTATTGCTCCATTCCATAAACCGGTTGCGCCGACAGTGGATTCTGTTCCATTAATATTGAGGATGGCGATCATTTTCTCTTCGAATACTATTCTGAAACTGACCTGTTTTAGAGTATCCACCATTACAACAGGTGATAATATCTCAATGCCGGTGCCGATCACATTGATATCATCTCTTTCCGGAAGAGAATTCTCGTATTTGACCGTAACTGTGACAGATGTATTCCAATCTACGGTATCAGTTCCGTATCTTGCATCAAGCTGTCCCCATATCATCATGAAAGGTATAGCTATAACTAGAAGGGGTTTAAAAATATACAGAAGATATTGGGTGTTGCTCCAGATAAGACGTCCGGCAAATCTCATTACAATTGCCGGACTGCTTACATGAAGAAGTATGCCGAATATTTCTCCCAGCATTTTCTTTCTAAGATATGAAATCTTTTCCTGATTTGATGTCAACCTGAAAATACTTATCATTCCAAGACCTGCAAGAAGAGAAATGAATAACAGTCCCCATATGGAAGGTAAGTATCGAAATGGAATGAGTATTGTATCCAGCACCAGGGTCAGAACACTTCCAATAATATTGAAAATCACTTATGAGCCGTTTCCACTGAAAATATTCCTTCCACCTGGCGGAAGTTCGGGAATATCAAAAAGACCCGCAATGCTTCTCCCCATGTCCATAAGATTAGGGTTCTCAACTCCCGGTGGCGCTGTGGAAAGCAATACTCCAGGAACAGCTTCAGGATCAATACAGTGTGTGCCGCTCCATGGATCAAGATTATCGGTTATTATTTCTTCCGGAAAACTGCCGAGAGTAGTTTCCCATGAAGATCGATAACACCTCGCGTAGCCAATTATCATATCAGGAGCGTAGTCTGGGAGAGGACCTGGATATATGTCGGAAGTGATATATGCATTATCGATAACTCTCCTTCCGCTGGCGGAATCCGTAACTGATTCAAGATCGCGCTTTAATCGGATTAGCAGATCCTGAACCTGTTCAGGTGCGACACATCCATTATCCTCACGACCAGCCCTGTTGATGAAGAGGGAATTAAGCCCAAGACCATAAGCCGCTGTAGATGACCAGTCTATTGCCGCAAACATGTCCTGATTCCTGTCTCTTGGTGAAGTTATCGTCGCATAGCCTTCTGAAGCAAGCCATGTATTCAGATTGAATGATCGGTTGAATGGAGCAAAGCCATGATCGGAGAGTACGATTACTTCGGTATGTGCATCTTTCGCTTCAAGCGCTTGACCGATTACATAGTCGATCTGCATGTATAACTCTCGAATTGCTCCCTTGAAACGGGGACTTGTGGTTGCGTAAAGAGGTGAGTTTGGATCGAGTACTCTGTAAAACATATGTAAATTCAGATCAAGAGAACTGAAGTAGAAGAAGAACAGACCGTCACGAAACCTGCTTAATTCATGATGGAACAGATCGAGTCGCTCCTGAAGGACTATCCAAGCCTGCTGGAGATATTCTTCATCCGAAAGAATTCCCCTTGAAAGAGCCTTTGTATCCTCGGGGAAACCCTGGGTATAGAATCCACCGAGATTCCTTGCCAGATCGCTGCTGTAACCGGCTGGTGTGGAAATCGGCAATGCAGGATCAAGAGGATCGATATTAAGAGGAGACAGATAGAGTTTCAGTTTCGGAGTAATCTCCTTCATGTAGAATCTGCCAATTGCGCTGACACTGGATATATGCGGAATGGCATCAAAACGCATTCTTATCCAGGGGCTCCACTCACCTGCAGCAAGAACGTGGCTGTTGCCCTGGATATCAATTCTTGCCGCATTCGCGACTCTGTCAACCCGGACCTCAGCTTCAATCTCCATTTCCGGATTTTCAGCATGCATTGAGTTCTCAGGCCCTTTAATCGAACATCTGTAGCAGTTATCCCCATAATCTCGCACCGCTACTACAACACCTCCGGAAGTGCTGTTTGACAATGATCTCGCATCATCTGTAAAGAACGTGAAGCTTCCCTGACTGCCTCGCATATCCGGTGTGCCAAGACCGGAAAGTATAGTCGCTTTACCTTTGTCAGGAGGGAAGTCGACCGGAAGTTTGACAAGCTTCACAGGGATACCCTCATCCGTCAACTTGTTCCAGAATGGTTCACCTTTGCGGAGCAATTCGACTTTGGCTCCGATCAATGGTAATCTCCAGTCACCTATACTTATTGTCCTGCCGGGTCCGACAACTCGTGAAGTAGACAGATATGGAGCAATGGTGGATGGTTTTCTGTGAATGAAATCGAAAATTCCATGAACATCAGGACCGTATCCGGTAATGAAATTCGACCAGGCCACAGGACTCTGAGGGGGATTGCTTGTTCCAAGCCTGTTCAACCCGCCATAACCTGCCAGCCTTGCAGCGTTGGGCATAACCCCTTCATGAATGAAACTCCGAAGAAGAAATGGGTCCAATCCATCGATTCCGAGTACAATTACGCGCTTTGCGGATGAATTTGGTCTTGCGCAACCTGTTTTCAAGGCTAGAAGCGCTGCTGGAGAAAGAGCCGTCAGCTTAAGAAATTCACGGCGCTTCATTGTAAATTTTCATTTCCAGTAAGTATTTTCCCCTCCATATATGAAGGTGGTCTGATCCCAAGAGCTCTAAGTACTGTCGGAGCAATATCAAGAATTGAAGCGTTTTCTGAGTCAAGTATCATATTTGAAGCCAGAGTTCCCGGAACAAGCTTATGGTCATGGCAATGGTCCCCATTCCAGCGCCTGGTGTTGGGATAGATTACTTTACTGCCAACACCTCCGGTTACACAGCCCCAGCCGGCTCTGAATCCTGTTTTTGTACCTATTACAAGATCAGGAGCTCTGGTGACGTAAGGCCCCTGATAAATGTCCGATGCAGGGTATACAGCGTTAATAACACGTTCTCCTTCGTCTGTCTCAAGATGAAGCAGTTTCTCAGAAATCTCTGCGAGAAGCTCTTCTGCCTCGCTCCCGGGTTCAACAATCCCGTTTCCCTCGCGGCCTTTAATGTTCAGGATGATTCCTGCAAGTCCCATGGACCAGGCTCTTGTTCTTGACCAGTCAACACCTTTGAAAGATGTGTCAACTGTTTTCACGCCGTCTTTCAGAGAAAGATATCCATTGGACAGAAGCCACCTGTTGAAATCAATACAGGTATGAAATGATGTGAAGCCATGATCGGATATGACGAGAAGCATATCGTCTTTCCCCAGTTCAGAAAGAGTTCTGCCTATCAGCTCATCCATTCTTAAGTACATGTTATAAACCGGAGTATCATGAGATGCTCCCTGGCCCCAGAACATATGCTGTATCCTGTCTGAAGTATCAAACACACATACGACCAGCCCCCCGCGGGTGCGGGATAGAGCATCAAAATACATTTTCTCTCTCTCTTCGAAGATGGACCAGGTCTGATCCAGGAAAGTATTTTCTGAAACAGCATCATTGTTCAGAGCCCAGGTATCCTCGGCAAGACCCAGAGTAGCAAAAGGTCCGAAAAGCCCCGCCAGGTATTTTGAGTAATACACAGGATGGGAAATGGGCAGAGAAGGAGAGAAAGGATCAATATGAAGCGCTGTGGAATAAACGGATGGGCAGCCGTTTATCATTGTCAGACAGAATCTTGATATAGCCTTGATTTTCTTTCTACCTGATTTAAAAGTAAGTTCCACCCATTCTGAAAGAATTCCTTCCGAAAGAGATATTTTCCTGTCGCCGACTCTCAGAGTAACAGAATTTTTGGAAATTTTCAGTTCAAGCGGGATAACTGCACATTCGCCATCATTTTTCAGGGGACCGGGGAGTATTCCGGTCCAGAGTCGGTCATTAACTTTCAATAGTTCCTGCCGGATGCCTCCCGCATATGACTCTCCGGTATCCTTTTCAGAAAAAACCGTATAGCTCCCCTGAGTTCCTCTCAGATCCGGTACACACATTCCGCTGAGAAGCTGTCCATCCAGCGATTCCGGGGGATAGGTAATAGGTACTCTCAGTATTGTAGATCTGATGCCATACTCCCTCAGAAGAGTCCAGAAAGGTTTACTTTTCCGGAGAAGTCTGACAAATGATTTTGACACATTAAAACCTAAGAAACCAAAGCCTATTCTGGAAGTTGTTGTTCCTGTTCTTACAGAAGAAAGAGTGGCCAGGTAACGTTTTCTGTCCGGTGAGAGAAAATCGAAAATATCATGTTTTCCCGGATTCACACCTGTCTGAAAAGAAGACCATGCAACCGGAGATATCCCGGGACATGTTGTCTGCAAATCACAGAATGTGCCGTTTTTACGCAGGGTATTAAGATATGGCAATTTACCGGAATCCATCATCTTTTCGGCAATGCGCGGTGAAAATCCATCCAACCCCAGAACGATCACTCTTTTCGCCAGTTGGTTACACTGCCGCTTTCTGCGCTTGATGAATCTTATGATAAGACTTACCGGCCATAATAGAGCAGACAGTATAGAAACGAATACAGCGTTAAGAATGACAAGAAAAGACGTAACTATTCCAAATCCTGCACCAGGTCCCACATAGGCGGATACCACAGTAACAAGCAACAACAGAATAATTATGAAAAAGGGAATTCGGCATTTGCCGTTTCCCTGAAGTATTTCAATAATGATTTCCTCCCTGTGAAATATCCACTGGAAAAAAGCATTCGTCAAACAGCAAACTACCAGATCTTGTAGAATTTGCTTATCTTTCGCTTTCCTGCAGACAGTACTTTTTATTTAATACAGAAGTGTTTTTTTGAGTTCTGTTTATTGAATGACTGCCCCGGTTTAATGGAGGATATACTGGATGAGCGCCAGAATCGGTATTGATATGGGATCTGTAAGTGTTAAAGTTGTGCAAATGGATGGAAACAGCATTTCCAGAACAGTGTACAGGCGCCACCATGGGAATCCAGTTGACACTCTTATTGCTATTCTATCTGATTATGACGGGTGGGAGGGAAGCTCAACTGCATTTACAGGCAGCTGTTCCAGAACAGCCGCAGAAATAGCTGGAACCAAACCGGTAAATGAAGTTGTGGCTCTCGCCGGAGCGATACCTGAATGCTGTCCTGAGGTTTATTCTGTTATCGAGATTGGTGGACAGGATTCAAAACTTCTTCTGTTCAGAAAAACGACAGAAGGAATTGTTTTCGATGATTTTTCAATGAATTCCGTCTGTGCCGCCGGTACCGGATCATTTCTTGACCAGCAGGCATCAAGACTCGGACTGAAACCCGAAGAACTCGGGGAACTTGCCCTGCAGTGCAATAATCCTCCTAGAATTGCCGGGAGATGCAGTGTTTTCGCGAAATCCGATATGATTCATCTACAGCAGATAGGAACACCTGTAACACATATTGTCGCAGGACTCTGCTTCGCTGTTGCCCGGAATTTCAAAAGCTCCATAGCCTCCGGAAGGGATTTCCGCCCGCCTGTCGCATTTGTGGGAGGAGTAGCAGCCAATCCTGGGATGGTAAAAGCATTCCGCGAAGTACTTGGTCATGACTTCTCTGATCTTATTGTACCCGAACATTTCAGGTGCCTTGTAGCTGCTGGAGCCGCAATTGTATCTCATGATAGTGATCTTCAGGTTCTTAAAAACAACTACATTGACCGTCTGCTGGATTCATCCGGAAGAAAAATGACGGAAAAATCACTTGAACCTCTCAAACAGTTCTGCATCAGGCATCCTGATAGAGCAACAGCTCACATCACAACTAATGAAGCTGTTTACGTAGGAATTGATGTAGGCTCAATCAGCACAAATCTTGTAGCTATTGGAGCTCAATCGAGAGATCTCCACGCAAGTGAGTATCTCATGACAGCCGGAAAACCCCTTGAAGCTGTAAAAGAAGGGCTTTCCAGACTGTCTCACACATTAGGCGCCGATCGTGAAGTTCTCGGGCTCGGAACAACCGGTTCAGGCAGATATATGATAGGGGATTTTACAGGAGCGGATATAGTCAGAAATGAAATTACAGCTCAGGCAAGAGCTGCTGTTGAGATAGATCCTGAAGTAGACACTATTTTTGAGATCGGTGGACAGGACTCCAAATTCATTTCGCTTGAGAATGGAAGAGTTGTCGATTTCGAAATGAACAAAGTGTGTGCGGCCGGAACAGGCTCATTTCTTGAAGAACAAGCTGAGAAGCTGGGGCTCAGCATAAATGATTTCGGCCCATGTGCCATTAATGCTCCGGAGCCATGCAGCCTGGGCGAAAGATGCACTGTATTTATGGAGAGTGATGTTTTTTCTCATCAGGCGGATGGTGCCTCAGTTGAGAATCTTGTTTCCGGTCTATCATATTCAATTGTTAAAAATTATCTGCACAGAGTTGTCGGTGAAAAGAAGATTGGTAAACATATTTTCTTTCAGGGCGGAACGGCATTCAATAAAGGTGTTGCGGCTGCTTTCAACGCGATTCTCAAAGATAGTAATATCACAATACCTTCCAATCATCATGTAACCGGTGCAATAGGAGTTGCTCTGCTGGCAATGGAGGAAAAAGCTCCGGGAACATCTTCATTCAAGGGATTCCGACTCGCATCCGAAAAATACAGACAGGATTCATTCATTTGCAAAACCTGTTCCAACAATTGTGAAATCCACCGTATATCTCTCCAGGATGGAAGAAAGCTCTATTACGGAGGAAGATGCGAGAAGTATGAAACAGGGAAATCTTCCAGAGAAGCGGAAACTGAAGGACAAAACCTGTTTATTTGCCGGGAAAAACTCCTCCTGGGAGATTTCAATGAAGAAGTATCAGGGAAAAAACCAAAGATGGGAATCCCTAGAGCGCTCTGGTTCTGGGAGTTCTTTCCTTTTTTCAGAACTTTCTTCGAAGAATGCGGATTTGATGTCGTTCTTTCAGGAACTTCCACAAGCAATCTGATCCATTCCGGTGTTGAAAGTGTCGCAGCTGAAACCTGTTTTCCAGTGAAACTTGCACACGGACATGTTCTGGATCTGCTTGAAAAGGATGTGGACTACATCTTCCTGCCTTCAATTCTAAGATCATTTTCGCAGGGAGATTTTTCGGAATCATACAATTGTCCATATATCGAAGGATCACCCCATATCATCGATTCCAGCCTAGGTCTCTCAACTGAGGAAAATGTCACTACCCTGAGTCCTGTGCTTGATTTCTCTTTATCCGGCAACGATTGGATGAATGGTCTTCTTAAAATGGCTGAAGGATTGAGCATAAATAGAAAAACCGCAGTTAAAGCCTGTATGAATGCAAGAATCAAACAAACTGCTTTTGCAGAATCTTTATTGAAACTCGGTCGAGAAGCCCTTGCAGATGTGGAGGAGAACCAACCTGTATTTGTCATAATAAGCAGACCGTACAACGGTTCGGATTCTGCTGTTAATGTTGAGCTTCCAGGTAAACTGGCAAAAATGGGAGCTGTAGTCATACCTACCGACTGTCTTGAACTTCCCATGAAGCGAATAGCTGAAATGCATCCCAACATGTACTGGCAATATGGTCAGCGAATCATTGCAGCTGCACTTGCAATAAGAGAAAGTAAGATACTTAATGGCGTTTACATCACTAACTTCGGGTGCGGTCCTGATTCTTTTATTCAACATGAAGTAGCAAGGATAATGGGTGAAAAACCCATGCTGACAATCGAAATCGATGAACATGCTGCCGACGCTGGTGTAATTACTCGCTGTGAAGCCTTCATGGACGCAATTGCGGGTAGAAGACAGAAAGGAACATCTTCATTCCGGGAAATGCTTGGCAACAGAAATATGGAAATCAAAGACAGACAGGTATGGATCCCCTGGCTGGGTGAAACTACAGGAATAGCTGTCGCAGCAGTCCGAAAGCATGGTGTTCATGCCGTTCCCATTCCGCCAACCACGAAGGAATCTGTTGCTCTAGGCCGTTCGGTGACCACGGGAAAAGAATGCTATCCCGCGATAATCACAATAGGAAACATGCTTTCGATTCTAAAGGAGAACAATCCATCAGATACAGCCTTCTTCATGGGAACAGCCTCCGGACCTTGCCGCTTCGGGCAGTATTGCAGCTACCACAGGATACTTCTCGATCGTTACGGTTTTGAAGATGTACCCATAATAACAGCTACTTCCAGCGATTCGTACACCAGCATAAAGGAACTTTCCTCACTCGGCTTCCAGATTGAT
Organism: uncultured bacterium; assembly: GCA_965372215.1. Taxonomy (GTDB): domain Bacteria; phylum Fermentibacterota; class Fermentibacteria; order Fermentibacterales; family JCC-6; genus Aegiribacteria. The sequence continues at coordinate 37,335 of CBDVBK010000005.1, forward strand.
ATGCTCAAATCAGCTATAGCCGGAGATGTTCTGAAGAGCGCTCTCTACCGTGTACGTCCATATGAAACCGAGAGCGGCAGAGCGGATGAAGTAATGACGGCTTCACTTAATGCAGCAGCGGAAGCAATGGAGAAAGGCAAATCATTGATCCCGGTGCTGGCCGAATCAGCTGAAGAATTCATGAAAATACCAAGAAAAGATATTCCAAGACCTCTTATATTGATGTTCGGTGAGATTTATGTTCGGAATGACTCATTTGCTCACTCTTCTACAGACCTGCGTATAGAAGCAATGGGAGGAGAGGTTCTTAACACACCTCTCATGGAATGGTTTGAGTTCGTCAACTACTCCTTCATACAAAAATCGAAGGATCGAAAAAGGATTGCTGATATTGTCAGGGGATACTCAAGAATGAAACTGATGTCAAAACTTCGAAAACAGATGGAAGCTCCTTTCTCTTTCCTTCTTGAAGATCGTCCTGAACCTGAACCTTCCGAAATATTGAATACCGCGAAGCCATATATGGAAGAAAATGTTGGCGGTGAAACTATTCTCTGTGTCGGAGCTCCTATTTCTCTAGCTGAAAAAGGGATAATTGATGGCGCAGTAAATATATTCCCCTTCACCTGCCTTCCTGGAACGATTGTAACTGCTATCAGCAAAAGGATACGTAAGGAACATCGGGATCTGCCATGGCTCAATTTAGCTTTTGACGGCCAGGAAGACACAGATAATGAAGCAAGACTTGAAGCATTCATGTATCAGGTCATTCAAACATTCAAGGAGAAATCCAGGAAAAAGGCTGATATTCTGTTGAGAACAACGAAGTAATTCAATTTGAAAGTGCAGGAAATAATGAATACTGATAATACCGTTTCTGATTTACTGTCATTTCTTAATAACAGTCCCACAGCTTCCTGGGCTGTATCCGGGATTGCATCCAAACTGGAGGAGAATGGCTTCAGAAAACTCAATGAGAAGGATATATGGAACATTTCAATAAATGAAAAATTCTATATTGTTCGCTCATCATCCGCAATAATCGCAGGTATTTCAGGTTCTCAACCCTGCGGAAAAGCCGGTTGCAGAATAATAGGGGCGCATACTGATTCCCCCGGTTTCAGAGTTAAACCAGAAGCTCAACGCTCAAAAGACGGTATGATTACTCTGGGGGTGGAGGTATATGGAAGCCCAATACTTGCCACATGGTTTGATCGTGACCTCTCAATTGCAGGTACCCTCGTCTTCCAGGAAGGTAATATTCTTAAACGGAAACTATTCATGTTGAGGAAACCTGTTTGCAGGATTGCTTCTCCAGCAATTCATCTTGAACGAAATGTGAATAAAGATGGATTCAAGGTTAATCCCGAGGAGAATACTCCACTCCTTCTGTCCACTTCCGGCTCAGGTTTTCAGGATCTGCTTGCTCTTGCGTGTGAATCAGCCGACATGAGAGAAGAAGATGTCTCCGGATGGTCGATGGAAGTCTGGGATCCTCAACCTGCAGCCATCGGGGGTATCAGTGATGATTTCATCTTTTCCGGCAGACTGGATAACCTGACCATGTGTTTAGCTGCAGTTGAAGCTATTCTGAGAACAGATAAAACAGATCATATGAAACTTATAAGCCTGTTCAACAGTGAAGAAGTGGGTTCGAAAACCCTTAATGGAGCCGATTCATCTTTTCTCGATTCCGTGATCGAGAGATTATCGGGTAGCAGGGAAGAGTACTTCAGATGTCTTTCAAACAGTATGATTGTATCAGCTGATGGAGCTCATGGTGTACATCCCAATTATCCGGGTAAACATAATTCAGAATGCCGTCCGATACTGAACGGCGGTCCGGTTATCAAGGTTAACGCCAGTAACAAATACTCATCTTCTGACATATCTAAAGCTTACTTCTCCTTCTGTGCGAATGCAGCAGATGTGAATGTTCAGTACTACGTGAGCAGGAATGACATAATCTGTGGAACCACTATCGGACCAATAACATCAGCCAGAACAGGTATCAAGAGCGTGGACGTCGGCAACGCAATGCTGTCGATGCATTCTGTCCGGGAAATGGCAGGCTCATCAGATCAGGAAGATATGATCAAGGCCCTTGTTGAACACATGATGGGTACGGTCAGTATCTCAGACTAACCTTAATTACCGAACTCAACAAGGCAGATTGTGTTCCTGTCAGGATCCTGGCAATAGAGATATGTGTTCCCGAAAGCATGTATTTTGTCATGCATTATTCTTCCGCCGGCTTTAAGAATTCGATCTGATGTTTCTTCAATTGATGAAACAGAAATTGCTATCGAGAGATGCTTATCAAGAGGTGAGTCTTCGCTTCTGTAAACAGTGCAATTCACTCCAAATCCCTTGCCGGAATCCAATTTCCAGCCATCCGGTAGATCCGGGAATTTCTCAATTTTCCAATTAAATGCTTCCCCATAGAACTCAGCAATCTCTTCAGGATCATCTGATGTGATCTTTACATGGATAATTCTATTCATTTCTTTCACAGTCCTTCCTTAATAACTGTACTTGTTTTCCATTTTCATTCATCAGTAGAATAATTGTTGAACAATATTCGAGTCAAGCTGGATGAATTTGTAAAAACGGTACTTAGTAAGAGAAAGCTTTAGAAATCAATACTCCTGAACTTCCAGTAGCCCAATCCCAGTAGTACAATGCTCCAGCAGACAGCGTAGACAAGATGAAGATGGGGAACATCCGCGGTTACCCCAAAGAACGCAAGATTCTCGGTAATAACAGCTTCCTTTGGAATCAGTCCGTATATGACCCCTCTGTAACCTCTGTCCGCGGGGAAGACATACATTATAACTCTGGTGACTGTCACGAGAGCGTCAGGTGCGTCTCCAGGGAACATCTGCATTATTTCATTAATGCCACCGAACATTGAAGCAACGGCAGCCAGGAAGAAAGTGATGAGCATTGAAGCCACTTTTTTGATGATGAGGGAGAGGAATGTCACGGAAGCCCAAACTGCAGCAAGCCAGATTAGCATTGAGATCAGAACCATCGGGACGCTGCGAGGGGAAAATGGAAAATATATCCGCGTAATCACAAATATTCCCGTGAAAAGAACAAGCGATAGAACAAAAGATACCGCCAGGGGAGCAAGACTTGTTGAAAGATATACTCTCAGTCTTGATTGGGGGAGTGATAACCAGAATGGCATTCGACCCTGTCCTATCTCTTCCGGAAGCATGGTTGAGCCAATCACGATTATCAATGCCGTAAGCAGAGTTGCAGCGAGAGGACCGGCTGTAATTATTGCTGCAAGAGCAGCATCGGCTGGCCCCAGCATACTCATAACCGGATCACCCGAATCGTTTCCCTGATTGAATTCAATGGATGAAGCAGCGGAAACCCCCCACCAGTAAAAGCCAAGAAAAACAAATGTAGCTATTACGGCAGTCAGAACTATTTTTCTTCTCAGCAGCTGCTCAATAAAGTTAAGAAACAATGTCATCCTCCAGATCTGAATGATCCATTATCCTGAGAAAGACATCCTCGAGGCTTTCTCTCTTAAGACTGAGAGATGTGAAGATAATACCCGTGCTCAGTACGATCTCGGTGAATTTCCTGAAGGCAGACGGGGCAGATAGCTGTACGATTACTCCTTTGTTTTCGATTTGGCAGGAGTAATCGGCATTCTCGAGAGCTTTGTGCATTTCAGTGGTTTGTTCTGTTTCAACGAAGGCAAGCCCTGTCTGCCTTGAAAGAGAATCAATTGCGCCTTCCGCTATAAGGAAACCTTTGCTGATGAATGCCGCTGTATCACTAACCAGTTCAACCTCACCAAGCAGGTGAGAGTTAATCAATACCGTTGATCCTTTTGAAGCAAGATCCTTTATTAGATTTCGAATCATTATCCGTCCAGCGGGATCAAGACCTGTAGAAGGTTCATCAAGAAGAACAAGGGCAGGGTGACCTGTCGTAACAAGAGAAAGGGCAACCCGCTGCTTCTGTCCTCTGGACATTTTCCCCATCGGTCTGTTCATCAGATCGACACAGTCAAGTTCTGTACAGCGATGAATGAAATCATGCATGCTGGATTCATGCCTGATGCGCTCCAGCTGCCGTATCAGTACTTTGGGAGTGGCCCAGGGTGGGAAGGTCAAATATTCCGGAAGGTATCTGACACTTCTTCTGGATAGTGGTGACGATACAGGAAGATTCAAAATATTAACTGTTCCAGAGTCATATTTAACAATTCCAAGAAGTATTTTCATCAGGGTGGTTTTACCGGCGCCATTAGGACCAAGAAGAGAAAATATCATGCCGGATTTCACTTCAAGGCTGAATTCTCGAAGTGCCTGTACTTTTCGATAGGATTTGAATAATTTGCTGACCTGAATCAGCGGTTCTTTATTCACTGAGTCCTTCCTTTTAGTATAATAGTCCCTTGTTCATAAACATAACATAACAGGAGACTATTGATATCCAATAGAAAAATCGTAAGTACAGCATTTGGGATAATCCTCGGAATATTCCTATCCTGGCTGCTTCTAAGCACTTCAGGCGGACATGGTGGTATCGCAGCAGCACTTAACAATATCTTTAACAGAGTTGCGGAAGCTGATACGGGACTCCTTCTCCGAGCTTTTGCTCTATTCCTTCTAAGTCAGATTCTAAGAGCATTCAGATGGATGATTCTCAGCTTCGGCAGGAAAGTACCATTTTCTATATCCATGCCTGTTACATCCATTCATGTAGGACTTGGGCATCTTCTTCCTGTCAGACTCTCAGATGTTGCTTTCGTAGGACTTTTCAAACATTTCGGCGCGGTTCCGGTAGGATACGGAACCGCAACTGTTGTATTCGCGAAACTGCTCGATCTTGTCGCGATGGGAATTATTATCGGATCCGCAGTCGCTGCGGGAATGGGAGAAATGTTTCTTGTAGCACCTATACTGGTTATAACCGGATGCCTCGGCATTTTCTTTATTGTTCCTCTTCTTGGAACTGTACGGAAACCGGTGCTCTGGATCTTCCAGAAATTACTGCCGCACGGTAAAACACTCTGGTTCGATGATCTTCTTGAAGCATCCACTGTAAGAAGAAGAAAAGGAAAGATGGCATCTGCGCTCATCGTTTCGCTTGCAGCCTGGATCAGCAAACTTCTAATGTTCTGTATGCTGCTGGAATCCCTCGGAATCACTGGAATACCTCTATGGAAAATCTTCTTCGCAAGCGGAGTTACGGATATCACAATGGCATTGCCTGTTCACGGCCTTTTAAGTCTGGGAACCGTTGAAGCCGGATGGGCTGCAGGATTTGCCATGGTTGGGATTGAGGGTATTGTTGCTTCTGGTACAAACATTATCGAACTGGGTTTCAGTGTACATCTGCTCTGGATGTTCATGGCTGTATTTCTGATGATTCTTGCCATTCCATGGCTCTGGTTCCTGTCACTGAAAAAATATAGACCATGTGTTTCTATGAAATCGACTTTTAAGGATACAAATTGAACAAAAGTACAGTTATAGTTGGAGCAGGAACAGCTGGTCTTACACTCGCTGAACGTCTGACTGCAAGCAGTGAGAACAGCCATGTTACTGTTATAGAACGGAACAGCACTCCAGGAGGATTAGCACGAACCTTCGAGAAGGATGGCTATCTTTTTGACATTGGTCCACATCGTTTCCATACAACTGATCCTGTCGTAGAGAAGTACCTTCTCGATATCCTGGGCGATGAGCATATAGCCATAGAGAGAGTAAGCAGTGTTTATATTGAGGACAATTATAAGCACTGGCCTCTGACTATTGGAGCAGTAATAGGTTTGCCGTTTTCTGTACTCTTCAGAAGTTTTCTTGATCTTTTCCGCCGATCAAAGGATGACAACGTTCATAATTTTGCTGAATTCATTATAGCGAGGTACGGGAAAAATCTCTACGATTTCTTTTTCAGTGGTTACACAAGAAAATTCACCGGAATCGATTCTGACAGACTTCATTTGGATTGGGCCGCTGCGGGAGTGAACCGTGCTGTAATTGATAAAAAAGTTAAGGCTGATAATCTGTTCTCCCTTTTAAAGGGTTTGCTGCTTCCGAAACCTGTCGCGACTACTTTCTACTATCCCTCCATAGGTGGAATACAAACATTCTGTGATAAGCAGATAGAAAAGATCAGTGAAAACGGTGGAAAAGTCATTTTCAGCTCAACTGCTTCAGGGATAGTGACATCTGAAGGCAGGACAGTGGGTGTGAAGCTGGAGAATGGAGAAGTCATTCCAGCAGATACGGTTTTCTGGTCAGCTCCAATATCTATTCTGTATCCTGAATCAGGGTTCCGCTTCTTGAACACACTTATCTGCAATATCGCCCTCTCGAAAAGACAACGGAATACATACCAATGGTGTTATTTCGGCCAGGAAGATATCGTTTTCAGCAGACTTACCGTTCCTCGTAATTTCAGGAAGGACACTGTACCTGAAGGATGCGACAGCCTCATCGCGGAGATAACTGTAACGAGAGACAGCGAACTCTGGCGTAATCCGGACTCATGCCGGGAAAAATTGTTATCCGATCTTGAAAGGGTCCAGGCTTTGAATCCTGCAGATATTACCTTCCTTGACTGGCAGAGAATTCCCGAGACATATCCTCTGTACGATCTTGAATACAGGAATCGTCTTTCGGAAATAGAACTTCCAGAAGGTCTCGAGCTGCTTGGTCGCTGTGGTTCATTCTGGTACAACAATATGGATCACTCCATCGGTCAGGCTCTTGCCATTGCAGGAGGAAAATCCTTCGAAAAGGATTTCTGGAAGAACTGATACTGTATTATCGTTATCCAGATAACCATTGTATTGCGGACGAATCAGTCCCATAGTATAGTCAATTCAATAATCGGTCGCGGGGTGCAGGAAGGCGGTGAGAATCCGCCACGGTAGCGCCACTGTAACCGGGAACCGACCTCCACTTGCCACTGCCGGAAGGCGGGAAGGCGGGGGAAGGGTTGATCCGGAAGTCAGGATACTGCACCGCGGCCTGGAGCTTAAATCCCCGCTAAAGGGAGCAAGTTCCGGCCAGAACCTCCGCGGCTTTATAAATCGCAGGAGGTTTTTTTGTTCCAGGTTCTTCTACTTTTTTATTCACTAACTCAGACAGGATTTTCTGTCACCGATACGACTGGTCTTCCTGTCATTGGTGCCTCCATCTGCACAGACAGCACTCTCATAGGTATTACCGACACTGAAGGCTCGATACTGTTTTCCGTTGAACCGGATTACGTTGAAGTGCGAGCCATCGGGTATGCTCACTGGGAAGGACCTCTACCCCCGTCCGGGAACATTGTAATGGTACCTGTTGCCGTTCCTTCGGGATTGGTTATTTCAGTAACCACATCACGCAGAGGATTCAGAGACCGGTTTCCATCGACTACAGTGCTTGATCGGGATGATATCGAGTTTATTGCCAGGACCGGACTCCGAAGCCTTAACAGTCGCTGCAGTGGTATTTACGTAAGAGAATACGGCGGCGCTATGCCTGTGATATCTGTTTCACTTAGAGGAAGTGATCCGGGACATTCAGGTTATTATGTGGATGGTCATGATATTGGCAGTTCGCTTGATGGTCTTCCTGGTATGACGCTCGATCCAATTGTTTTCAGCGGAGTTGAAATTGCCAGGGGAGGAGGGACCGGATTCCTGAAGGGTGGAATGGCGGGAGCATTGAATTTTCTGCCTGAATCGCCTGAGCTGCCTTCAAGAGCAGCTGTTTCCATCAATAATGATGGCGCATTGAGGATGTCCTGCGGGGTAACGACCGGCAGAAATCGACTGGCTTTGAGTATCAGAAGACTGGTTGGAATAGAAAGCACCGTAGCGTACGACGGGGTAGTACTCTTCAACGGGAACATGGATGGATTCAGATATGGTATTATGGCAGCAGCTTCCGGGGGAGAGACGGAGAGTCCTGACTGGAGCCCTCCCACTGACGGAAGAAGACAAAGGTACTCCATTGATGGGTGGTTACGATGGATGCTGAGTAATTACACTCTTTCCACCGACTTCAGAACAGGAAGACATATTTACAGATCTACAACCCCGACAATCATTGATGATACCCACGACGAATTTAAAGGATCAGTTACTCTTGATTACGACTTACCATTCCTTTGTCTTGAAACGCATATGGCAGGGAGGACTGTATTTGAGCAGGTTTGGAGCACTTCCCTTGGAGAGAGAAACAGACTGACAGGTGATCTATCGTTCTCATCCGGATACACTGACGCGGTATCAGTAACAGTATCAACAAGATTGAACTGTATACCTTCTGGAGATATAAGGTTTGGAGGAGTACTCTCCACCGGGATACCCGTGTTTGATTCACTAATCATTTGTCATATAAGTGGATCCAGGGGATTCAGAAGACCAACCATAAATGATCTGTACTGGCCTGAGGATAATTTCGCCATAGGGAATCCCGATCTGAGATCGGAGAATTCTCTGGAAACTGAGATTGGAGTATCGCTCATCGGATGTGAGTTGATAAAACTGTCCACAACCGGTTTCCTGGCCATGACTGATGATCTCATAAGATGGGAACCAGGGAGTGATGGGAAGTGGTCACCTGTCAACATCTCAAAAGCGTTAAGAAAAGGTGTTGAAACCGAAGTATTATTCATGTACGGATCGCTGGAAGTCAGAGGTAGTTTCACGTTTCTCAGTGTTACCGATAACTCTCCTGAATCGACGAACTACGGTAGAATTCTTCCATATTCACCCGATTACACATATGGCCTGGAAACCGGCCTTGATATAATAAGCGATATTCACTGCTCGGTATCCCTGAGCGGGATGGGTATAAGGTTCAAGAACTACAGCGAGACTTCCTGGATGCCGGCATATACCATCGTTACAGCTGGACTGGATATTCCTATACCATTTACCAGCAGTTTCTCTATCGGTACCTCGGTCGAAAATCTGTTCGACGAAGAATATCAGGAAACAAGTGGCTACAGAGGAAAATCAAGAACTCTTAGCTTCAGTATCAAATGGAACAATTGAGGGAAATGCACGCTCTGGTGCGTGTCCCGGACACAAGAAAGGACAGAAGATGAGTAAAGAGCATCTCAAAGTTCTCACTCTCACCGGTATTGCACTGATACTGTTTCTCGCGGTATCCTGCAATTCCCCTGTTGAACCCGATCCTGGAACTAATCCCAGTGGTAATGTGGTTGCATGGTTCAACGGGCTCAGCTACACCATCGACCTCTATTTTCCGGAAAGTGATTTACTTGTAGCGACGGCCTACATTACAGGTGAAGTGCCAAATGACATCTTATCTCATGAAGATGGGTATATAGCCGTTCTCAACTCAACATCAGCAAATGTCCAGGTTTTTGATCTTAAATCCACCGGAGGAGAGCTTTTTCATATTGATCTTCCCGCTGGCAGCAACCCCTATACAATGTCTTGGGATGGAGACAATCTGTGGGTAACACTTCTGCTGAACAGTCAGATTGCTAGAGTTGATTTAACTCAAGGAGGAACAGTAACACTTTTCGATGTTCCTGAGTATCCAAGCGGTATTGCATCTACTGGCACGCTTGTGCTTGTCGGCCACGGGTATTATGAGAGTGGAACCGGCGGGATAACCATACTCGACGCAGTCAGCGGTGTGATGATCGGAACGCTTGATACTCCGGAGAACACATGGTGTCTCAAATACTTCTCAGAGACCGGGCTTGTTCATGCAATGAGCACTACCTACAATGGTGACGGAATGATTTCAATTATCAATCCTGCGAACAACACGATTCTTTCACAGATAGCAATCGGTGAATCTCCTGGAAAACCTGTGCAGGTTGGATCATATTTTGCTTCTGGTGACGGCTGGTTATCTGAGGAAGTCTTCTTCTACAATGAAACCGGAACTCTTCTCGATACCTGGAATACCGGATTCAATGCGATTGGGCTTGCTGTAAGCGGTGATACTCTCTACATAACAGATTTCGGAGTAGATAAGGTGTATATCGCAAATTGGTCTTCAAAAACTCTGCTTGACTCTCTTTCTGCTGGAAACGGTCCCCAGGGCATCATAGTAGCGGACAGATAGCAATGCAATTCTCGGATGGTAAGGTATCCAAAGGACCATCATCTCTATACCCGAGAAAGGTTAATACCTTTTGGTATTCATAGAGACAAGGATGATGAAGCGATGATGATCACATTTCTGGAAACGACGAACTTTCATTAATAGCTTTATGTCGTTGCAGATTGTGACCCAGATTACATCAGGTGGTCTGGATACCCATCTCGAGTTGAATCGGAATTCGTACCAAGTGATGGATTATCTTCAAGCACTATCATATTCTACATGAGAAATCGGTTGACTTCTTGATAATAGTATTGAATGTTCCTTAGTGAAGGGTATGTTTAAATTTGATTCTTTAATAATGTATAATGCTTTCGTTAAGTAATTGCTTATCCTAACTCTTGAATGGAGTCACAATGCGATCAATTTTAGTAATGCTCTGTATCTTGATCTCGACAATAAATGCTCGTCCAGTTTTACTGAAGAGTGTTGATTGGGGTCATAGCTGGACTAACGATTTACCTGAAGAATTAGAAGTTTCTGGAAATCTCAATGGTGTCGATTATTTACATTGGGATGATGGTATTGGAGATGGTTTAGCTTCTGTATATGCGGTCGGTGATAACGGACTTGTACTAAGGTATCATACTCATGGTGCTGGTAATTGGGGTATACTTTCAAACATTCCGGTTTCTGAGGATTTAAATGGTATATCATTCCATCATGTGACCACTGAGCATTCTCAAATCGAAGCGATTATTGTGGGGGATAATGGGTCTGTTATTGTAACTTATAATTATGGAATTGATTGGAATATCAAGGATGTTGGGACCTCTGAGGATCTTCTGTCTGTTCATTGGGATCAATCAGGTGTGTGGATTTGCGGTAAGAACGGTACGGTCATACATTCAGATGATACTTGGTCCTGGGACATCCTCAATACACCTGGAGTCGGTGATTTGTATGGTGTTGGTGGACCGTATGATGAACAGACCTATATTTGCGGGCAGGATGGACAAATACTGTTTACTGATGATGGATTACAATGGGACGTGCAGAATAGTAATACTGATTATTCATTAAGATCTGTATCAACACGTAGCTCCGAATCCTCTACGTGGAACTTCTGTGCAGGTGAGCATGCCACAATTCTACTTGCATCTGCTTCTGGTTGGAGTGAATGTCCTATATATGGTTATCCAGATGATGACCTTTACGGTATTGATGTAGCTTACTCCTATAATTATCCTCATACTGTAGCTGTTGGTTCGAATGGTGCTATATTTGCTACCCCTACTCCTAACCCTTACGTTTTCTATCCTGTTACAAGCGGTACAAAAAGAACATTGAATGATGTTGCTGGATCAGGTATATCGTATTGGTTTTATGTTGTTGGAGACGATTTTGTACCATCATCAATACTTGGTGATAGCGAATTCTTACAAACAGATATTGCACCGTCATCAATACTTGGTGATAGCGAATTCTTACAAACAGATATTGTTTCATCATCACTATTTGGTGATAGCGAATCCTTACAAACAGATATTTCACCATCATCGACTTGCAGCATTTCCATGAATTACGTACAAAATGAAGGTATATATCTAATCAGTAATTTAAACTACCAAACAGATGCTGAAATTAAAATACTCGATATTTCTGGACATCTCGTTGGCGAAATAGATCATCAAGTAATAAATCCTGGTAGTAACTTCTTTTCACAGAACATGATTCTTGAGAATTGTAGCCAACTTAATAATGGAATCTACTATATACTTCTTTCAACTGATTACGGAATATATACCAATTCATTACTTATATTGGAATAATAAGTTAGATTTACTCTAATCAATGGGATTGTATCCTGGGGTCAGGTATTAATATTTAGCATTTTGCAAAAGTAAATAGTGTCAGGTCATGATGATTAGCATTAATGAAACGCTAATTTTCACGATCTGATCCTTATGAATTTGCCTGTATATGAGTTTCTTATGATATTCACCTGTTTCAACAGGAGGTATCATGTCCGCTTCTTCATGTGACCTGCATGTACACTCTAAGTATTCAAAAGAATCAGGAAGATGGATTCTCAGAGCCCTAAAAGCTCCTGAGAGTTTTACTCCGCCTGAATTGATCTATGAGCTTGCCAGAAAACGCGGGATGGATTTCGTTACCATTACCGATATTAACACTATTGATGGCTGTCTGAGCATTTCTCACCTTCCCGATACTTTTCTGAGTGAAGAAGTCAGAACTTTTCTACCTGTAAGAAGAGCTGCTCTGCACATCCTCGTATTCAACCTGACTCCGGAGCAGCACGAGGAAATGATTCCTTTGAGAGATTCGTTCCAGGCACTTATGGAATTTCTGACCGACCAGGATCTTTCCCATTCACTGGCTCACCCGTTCTATTTCCCTGGAACAGACCTTACTCCTGAAGATTTCAAGCTGGTCATTAACAGTGTTAACCTTGTTGAATCTCTTAACGGTGCGAGATCACGAGATGAAAACAGCTCCGTGACTCCAATTGTCAGATCGATCAGAAAAGATCCTGACTTCAATGGATTTACCGGCGGATCTGACGATCATTGCGGAAGGTTCATGGGACTTACGTATACTGAAGTAAAAGACGTGAATAATCTCGAAGAATACCTGCATGGCGTGAAAAATGGGAAAGGTATCCCGAAGGGTGAACATGGCAGCGCAATTCGCTCTGCTTACTCTGTTTACTCTATCGCATATTCATTCTATCGAGACCGTCTTACAGCACAGAAAATGCCGACTATTGCCACTCTTGCCGCAGACAGATTCTTTCGACCCTCAATAACCTCAGCTGAACCATCTGTCTGGCACAAAGCAGATTTCCTTTTTCATCAATTGATCAAAAAAGGAAAGAAGTCAGGACAATCAGATTTTGAAACGATTTTTGCTGACCAGCTGATAGAAATAGGAAAGGATCTTAATCTGAGATCGGGCAGTCCTGAACTTGAAGCGGAAGGAATAGACGAAAGAACTTTCGAAATCCTTAACAGGCTCAGCAACAGCCTTCTTAAACATTATTCCTCTCTTCTTATCAAGAGAATTTCGGATGGCAGACTCCTTGATGCTCTTGAAGCATTTACAGCGCTTATTCCTGTTGTTCTGCTCAATATTCCATATCCTTTGGCCTATCTTAACAGAAAGAAAGGTAGAGAAGCTGTTGAGACTGTTTCAGCAGAGTTATGTCCTGAGATATTCAGCAGTCTGCGAGATCCCTGCCGAAGGGTCTGGTTCACAGATACAATCGACGACCTTAACGGAGTCTCCCGCACAATCCAGAAATACAGCAGACTGGCGATCGATACAGGAAGGGAAATGGCGGTAATCGCCTCACAAAGCAGACCGCTCTCTTTCCCCGGATGGGTGGTAAATTTTCCTCCGCTTCGCGAGTTCCCGGTTCCTGATTACCATTCAAAACTTCTTTCTGTTCCTCCTTTTCTTGAAATGCTTCGATTTGTTGAGGAGGAGGGTTTCGGAATGATGTACATTTCTACGCCGGGTCCGGTAGGATTTGCCGCTCTGGGCATATCGCGGCTCCTTGGTATCCCTGCGGCAGGTATATATCACACAGATTACCCCAGGCATGTTAATCACATTGTCCAAGACGGTAAAATGGGGGAATTCGCGGGAACAGCTGCTGCATGGTTTTATAACAGCGTTGATATCGTACTTGTCCCCAGCAAATTCTATATGAACGATCTTGAGGCTATGGGCATTCCAAGGGAGAGGATGGAGCTGTTCCCAAGAGGAACGGACTGCGATCTGTTCTCACCTGTCTGGAGATCCGATAGCTTTTTGAAGAAATACGGTGGAAATCCCGGATCCATCCGTCTTGTGTACGCAGGCAGAGTTTCCAGAGAAAAAGATCTTGACATTCTTGCCAGCGCATTCCTGACAGCAAAGGACTCACTTCCTTCACTTGAACTCTACATATTGGGGGATGGACCTTACCTTGGAGAGCTTGTTAACGAACTCAGCGGCATGGGCTGTTACTTCTGCGGAGAACTGAACGGGGAGGATTTATCCATAGCTTACGCCTCGGGAGATATCTTTGTATTTCCAAGTTCTACTGACACATTCGGCAACTCAGTTCTGGAAGCCCAGGCTTCAGGTCTTCCTGCTGTAGTTAGCGACAGAGGAGGCCCACAGGAGATCATTGAACCCGGAAAGACCGGACTTGTTTTTGAAAGTCATAATCCTGATTCACTTTCTGAAGCGATATTGCGTATTGCCAGGAATGAAGAACTCATAAAATCCATGAGTGCGAGAGCCAGAGAAATGGCAATAGCCAGAACCTGGGAAAAAGCATTTGATGAATTGTGGAACATATCACCTGCGAAACACAGGAGATATAACAGAAATGGATCAAGCAAATAAGCAATGTCCATATGGAAAAAGCGCAATAATACACATATAATACTAAGAAAACTGACCAGGGGCGGCGGTCTGGCTGTCTTTTTTTCAAGCAAAATTGCTGTTGCTCTTACGCTTTTATTTTTAGTTATGAGTATTGGTATAACCGGTTTTATGGTTTTCACTTCACACAAGACTACTATAGAACAAACAAATCTTTCACAACGCCTTGAAGAACTGCTGAGTGTAAATAATCCTTCAGTCGAACAGCTTACCGAAAAAGCTCAGATCGAAATGATGCTTGATGAAAACACTTTCTTCGGTCAGGTGCTTCTTGCTGGATATATGACCTCCATTACTATCACAACAGTAGGGTACGATGATGTTATTCGCGATTATGCCTACGAATTCATGGATGATAAATGGAGAAAAGCATATAACATATGGGTAACTCTCTTTGTAATTATCGCGTATCTGGTTATCCTTTATGTGAATGCTAATTTCGTAGCTTATCTGGTAGGTTCCCGTCTTGCTGAAACCATGAAACGACGATCTCTTCTCAAGAGGGTATCAACGTTGAATGATCATTACATCGTATGTGGTTGTACCGGAGCAGGTGCTGTTATTATCGAAGAACTCCTTCGTGTGAATCTGCCGGTCGTAGGGATTGGTTCTGACGACAATCCTCCCCCTGATTTGAGAAAAAGGAAAGGGTTCTACTACTTTTCACAGGATCGTTCAGAAGAGATTATGCTTAGCGATGCAGGAATCCGTCGCGCAAAGGGATTTGTCACTGTACTTCCAGATGCGACTTCAAACCTTTACCTTACTCTTTCAGCACATCTTTTGAATAATGATCTTACAATTGTCAGCAGAGCAGTAGGAAGCGAAAGTGCGGAAAAACTTGCTCTGGTTGGCGCGGATTCCTCATTCACGCCTTCAGTTGCTGTTGGAAGAAGTCTGGTAGCCGATCTTCTGAATCAGGACACAATGGATTTCCTTGATAGAATGATCGGTGATCCGGAGCACAACTTCAGGATGGAGGAATACATAATTGAAAAGGAATGTCCATCCATCGGAGCATCTTTAGGTGAACTCGATATCGGGAGGGTTTCCGGAGCCAGAATTTTCGCTATCATGAAAGTTAATAAAGACATTGTCTACAACCCGGGATACGGATATACACTGGAAGAGGGAGATATTCTGCTGACAATTGAGTCTCCCGAGCAGCTTCAGACACTCTCACGAGTGCTGGAACGAGGCAAGCGTAGAAGAAGGAGAAATAAACGGTGAATGCTGCTGATCACAACCAGACAAAGTGCATCGTATGCGGACTTGGTGAAACAGGAATCTGTGTAGTCAAAGAACTGCTTTGTAATGAATTCAGTGTATCGATTATTGACAGCGATCCGGAAGCCCTTAAGAGAGTACAGGAACTTAAGGAGAATGTTGCTGTAACAGAAGGAAATTGCCTGTTAGATAATACATTACAGCAAGCAGGAGTAAAGGACGCTGATGTTCTTTTTTCCATACTGCCCGATGACAGAAGTAATGTTTTCCTTTGCCTTTCAGCCAGAAGAATCAATCCGAGGCTTAGTATCTATTCAATCGCTTCTGATCTTTCCGCAGAAAAAAAACTGAAACTTGTAGGTGCTAAAAGGACGGTAAACCCGAACAACGCCGAGGGGTTCCGAATATCAAATGAATTACTCAGACCTGATGTTGTAACTTTCCTTGATCAAATTGTTTACGCTTGTGATAATACCGCCGGATATCTGAGTGTCACAATACCTGAGGAGAGTCCATCTGCGGGATTATCTTTTAAAAAACTGGAAATACAGAAAATTACCGGAGTCGTGATTATCGCTGTGAACCGGAAAGATAGAAGCATGGTCTACAGCCCCTCGGGAGATTTTCGAATAAATGCGGGAGACTCTCTTATAGCATTTGGAACAAAGGAAGATGAAGATGCTGTTCGTAGGCTGCTTTCCACTGCACAGGACAGAAAGCACAGGTGGAAGGGTGTCAGAAATATTCTACGGAAGTAGGAATGGTCTTCTAGCTTTGCGAGGAAATACGGTTTGCCAGGAATGAAGAACTCATAAAATCCATGAGCGCGAGAGCCAGAGAAATGGCAATAGCCAGAACCTGGGAAAAAGCATTTGATGAATTGTGGAACATATCACCTGCGAAACACAGGATATATAACAGAAATGGATCATCTTCGCGAAGATATTGGCAAACCAGAGGATAGCGAGGGTCTTAAGACCGATCCAGAGCACCGCAAGGATTTCTCTGCGCCTCCACAGGAAATCTCAATTCACGCTACGGAGCGAGCACGGGGAGCCAACTGCGAGTCAGTTATCCTCTTCGAAGGGAATGATTGCCCTGAGAAGCACCAGTTCATTCGATGAAGTATCCTCACCGGCAATCAGGAACCCGCACTCCAGCGGATCCGTCTCGATGATGCTATGGAACGAATCGGTGAGATCGAGCCCGGTAACCACCAGCGTCTGAAATTCTCCCGTGCCATCCATAACGGCAATGAACGGCAGCTTTGGGCCCCAGGCGGAGTAAACTGCGCCTTCGGGTACGATGCTCCTTGCTGTAGCACCTACGGCGACTATCAGGCCCGAAGATGTCTCGATAGCCTGTCGAATGCTGGCCTCACCGAGTACGTAACCGGTTGATTTCCAGAGAGGGGTTCCGGTATCGCCTTCTATGAGGCAGAGGAACCAGGCATCCGGAGTGGTGATAAACTGCGAGACGGAACCACCGGTAAGAATATCGCCGACGGATGTCTTCCAGAGGAACCTGACACCCGGCGATACCTCACCGATGGGCTCGGGTAGGTCCAGCAGGTAGGCGGAACCAAGCGAGTGGTGGCATATCATCTCGCCGGTTGATGATACACTCTGGATTTCCGTGAAGGTGGCATGGGAATCGGATAGGCTGCCTATCAGATATCCGCCATCCGGGAGCTCTTTTATGACCTGATAATTGCTGAACTCGTCAGTTCCCTCTAGAGCGCATGTCCATACCGTGTCATTTTGCTCTGTGCACGCAATCAGCCACACCTCGCTCGATCCCCCGGGCAGGGAAGTACTCAGGATGAATTGGTTATCCGGGACAGTTTCTACACATGATACCGGACATCCTCCCGAATCGATCACAATCGTCCAGGATTCGGTACTGAATGGAAACCCCCTGCTTGCCGAGATTCTCATTTCCCCCGATTCCAGAAACTGACAGCTGTCTATACGGATTGGACTCCTTGTCATCTCGACAGGACATGAATGCTCCGAAAGAATGTCAATCGTAACCGAATGTGCTAATGCTGAAAGCAGGATGAGAATTAATGCTGACGTTAGTTTCATGAGTTTCCCTTTCATGCTGATGAGTATTGACTGAAAACGACCGACGGGAAACTGGATTTTCCCCCATCTATAACACTCCTCTTGCCTTTGGAACGAAGGAAGATGAAGATGCTGTTCGTAAGCTGCTTTCCACTGTACCGGACAGAAAGCACAGGTGGAAGGGTGTAAGGAATTTTCTCCGAAAGTAGGAATGGTCGGGGCGGCCGGATTTGAACCGGCGACCCCCTGCTCCCAAAGCAGGTGCGCTACCGAACTGCGCCACGCCCCGAATTACCGAAGGCAATATACTACAAACTCAAAGTACATTCCCGCAAGAGGTATATTCCGGAATAATGACTTGACTTATATAGTCTTATAGTAGCATACTATATACTCTAAGTCAGTATATTACTGCATATTAGTGTATTTCTTAATTATCTGAAACGAGGTAAGTATCATGTTGAAATATTCTGTTATCATTCCACTGATTATCATTGCTGTATCCTCTGCCGGAAACACGATGGTTTCTGATGACTTCAGTTACTCCATTCCTTATTACTCCGTCAGGCTTGGAAACATAAATCAGATTGACAGTAGAGTACTTGAGGAACAGGGTTTTCTCATCGAATGGATTCACGGAGATAAAGCAACTCTGTATGTTAATGCCGATCAGGAGGAGTTGCTGCGGCACCTGGGTTTCAAGCCTTTACATATCCCGGTTCCTGAACCGCTCATCCCTTATCCATCACTTTCTGATATCTACGATTCAGCTGCTCTGATAGCTTCAAATCACTCGGATATATGTATTCTGGATACTATAGGCACGAGCGTGGATGGCAGGCCGATTCTGGCTGTGATCGTATCGGAGAATCCTGGGGTAGAGGAAATTGAACCCGAGTTGAGAATCCACGGAGGCATTCATGGTAATGAGAAGATAGCAACCACAGTCACGCTATGCTATCTGAACAAACTCACTGAAGGCTACGCAAGTGACCCTGCCTGCCAGTACATTATCAACAACACTGAAACCTGGATAATCCCTGTGCTCAATCCTGACGGATACTACAACAGCAGCAGGTACAACGCTAACGGTATCGATCTAAACAGAAACTGCAGCTATATGGGTCCTGGGGGAGGAGGGGGTTCAACCGCGTTCTCCGAACCTGAAACGGCTGCTCTTCGTGACCTCACCATGCAGAACTGGCCGGCTATCGAAAATTTCATAAATCCCTTCTCAACCGGTCTCTCACTTCACAGCGGAGCACTATGCATTAACACAGTCTGGAACTACACGCTAAGCCCTCTGCCTGAGGATTATGATCTGCTCGATGCCCAGTGTGACAGCTATGCATATGATCCGGAAATTATCGATTATTTCGGGAGCGGAGCTTTCTGGATAGCTCTTCCAGGCTCAAGCTGGTATATAATAAATGGCGATGTTAACGACTGGAGCTACGGCGAGTGCGGCACCGTTGATTATACGATCGAAACACACCAAAATTATGCGCCATCAGACTGGCCTGGCATAAATGTAGCGCATTACCATGCAATACTGGACTTCTTCACAACAAGCACTCACGGTATCTGGGGTACGGTAACGAATACTTACGGAGATCCCATTGATGCCATGATATCCATAGGTATTTCAGATGGGATGGATTCCACACCATTGCGCTTCTGCCGCACCGATGTGACTCTCGGAGATTACCATAAAACCCTGGTGCCGGGCACGTACGATGTAGAAGTAAGCGCTGATGGATACGTATCTCAGACTATTACTGATACTGTAGTAGAATCAGAGGAAAGAGTAGAAGTCAGTTTTGTTCTATACAATGTAGGTATAGAGGATTCTGAAGACGGGAATATCGTAACTGAAAAGCTCTCGGTTTACCCAAATCCCGCAACTGGAGCCCTTAATATTTCAATTCCTGAAACAGGGGTTGGAGGAACCATAGTAATTTACGATATTACAGGCCGTTCCATGTATTCAAAGAATATTTCCGATGAGGTGGAGACATTTGTATGGAACTGCGCTGGATACAACGGTTCAGGGGTACCTTCCGGTATATACGTTGCAAGATTCAATGGCGGAAATTTATCCTGGACTACGATGTTTATGATAAACAGGTAAACGAAAACTGAAAGGTTCTTTAATAATGGCACATAAGAAATCATCAAGTAGTTCTCGTAACGGTCGGGATAGCGCCGGAAGACGGCTTGGAGTTAAAGCTGCCGCTGGTTCGCTGGTGTCGGCTGGAACCATCATCATAAGACAGCGAGGAACAAGGATACATGCCGGTGTGAACGTTGGAAGAGGTAATGACGATACTCTTTTCGCTAAAACAGACGGCAGGTTAAAATTCCACAGCATGGGCGGCAGAAAGGTTGCCTCTATAATCACTGAACAGGCATAACAATTTCTTGATGAGGATTCAGTCTGATTTACTTATAAGAAATATCGGGGAGCTGGTCACAATGACCGGCGCCCCCTGTTTGCGCAGGGGAGAGGATGCACAAAATCTCTCCATTATCCACTGTGGAGCTATTGCTGCTCAAAACGGGAAAGTAGTCTGGACAGGTATCTCTTCAGATATCTCAGCCAATATCGAGCTGGAGCGGGATGCAGTCGAGATCGATGCTACCGGCAGAGTTCTCACACCTGGTTTCGTAGATTCACATACACATCCGCTATATGCCGGAACAAGACAGGCTGAGTTCGCTCTCAGAGCATCCGGCGCGGATTACGAGGAAATCGCCAGGGCGGGGGGAGGAATACTTAACAGTGTTGAAAGAACAAGGGCTGCTACTTCTGCCCGGATTGCTGAAACACTAGAAAAGCATCTCGGGACCATGCTTCAGTTCGGAACAACATCTGTTGAGGTAAAGAGCGGTTATGGACTTGATTCCGATACCGAGCTGAGATGTCTCCAGATCGCTTCAGAAGTCGCTGAAGACTGGCCTCAGACCATATTGATGACTTTTCTTGGAGCACATGAAGTCCCTCTTGAATTCCTTGATCATCCCGATCAGTACCTTGATTACCTGATTAAAGAAGTTCTACCTGTTATCAGAGAAAGAAAATTAGCCGATTTCGTAGATATATTCTGTGAAAAAGGAGTTTTCACAGCCAGCCAATCAACTCGATATCTCAGAGCTGCCGCTGAAATGGGTTTCAAGCTTAAAATTCACGCAGATGAATTCCATGATACAGGCGGCGCAGCTGTAGCTGTTGAAATAGGTGCTGTAAGCGCAGATCATCTTCTGTCAATTTCGAAAGATAACATAGAACGGATTGCAGCGAGCAAAACAGTCGCAACCCTGCTTCCCGGAACGGCGCTCTTTCTCGGAAAATCTTTCCCTCGCGGCAGAGAACTGCTTGATGCCGGAGCATGTGTTGCCATTGCAACAGATTTCAACCCTGGCAGCTGTTTTTGTGAATCAATGCCTTTAATGATCAATCTTGCTGTATGTCAGTGCGGATTCACAATAGAAGAAGCGGTAACCGCCGCCACGCTCAACGGTGCAGCTGCCCTCGGTATGGCTGATTGTAAAGGTGCACTTGCTCCTGGAATGGATGCGGATATGATACTATGGGATCTTGATGATTACCGAGGTATTGCTTATCACCTGGCTGTACCAGATATTGCAGAGGTTATTGTTGATGGGCATCTGGTTTCCACCATGTTTGATTGATACAGCTATCGTATAATGCATTCATTAGGATGAAACATGATTGATATAGAACAACGACGAAAAGCACAGGAACTGATTCAAAAGGGAAAGTACGACAGTGCGGAGAAAGTACTTAGTCATATGATGAATCAGTCTCCCGAAGAACCTTCAATTTACAATTCTCTCGGCGATGTTCTTATAAAACTGAATCAACTTGACAAGGCACTCGAATATTTCTGCATAGCAGGAGAACTATACTGCAACAACGGTCTTCATTCAGCTTCGTTATCAGTTGCAAGAAAATCCCTGAGAGTTGACGATAACTTTTCAAAGGCTCATTACCTTAAAGCCATTAACCTTGAAGAACAGGATAAGTCTGATGAAGCGGTAAAGGAGTTTGTCCTGTATCTTAAATCAAAGCCGGCCATCAAAGATCCGGCAGTCCTGCGCTCCTGCATAGCTATGACAAAGCTTCAACCGGATGATGATAAGTGGGTAATCCGACTCGCTAAAATTGCTGCATCACTTGAGGATCTGGATAACCTGGAGATTTCTGTTAATCTCGCACGTGACAGAGGGATAAAACAACTCAATCAGCTCGAACTCAAACTTGAACAATTATTAAAGAAACTGAGAACAGATGATTCTCCCATTCCACCTGAAGAGATTGAGATTGAAGAACCCTCTTTATCATCCACGCTTGACGAAGTCGAATTTGAAGGAGTTCCTTTATCATCCTCACCCGTAGAAACCGAATACGAAGAATCCGGTTTCTTTGAGCAGAACCCGGATGATGATGTGGATGTTTTGTCACAAAGAAAACGTATCGGTGAGTATTTCATAGCCGAAGGATTACTTGAAGCTGACGATGTCCTCCGCGCACTGGAAATCCAGAATGATTCAGAGGAAGATCGCAAACTTGGAGATATACTCGTAAGCCTGAATCTTGTTTCTAAGAGGCAGCTTCAGGAAGCTCTCTCTCTCCAGGTTGAAGATATGAGGGATAATCTCGATCGATACCGAGGAGATGGACTCGGATTTGTGGAACTTGGGAATCTCCTGCTTGAAGTAGGCGATTTCTACGGTGCAATTGACGCATATCTGAGAGCCTGCACGATCTACCGCGCGAATGAGCGGGAATATATGGTCTTCGAGTTGCTTGAGGGTGTGCTTGATATCTGTCCTGAATCCCTGAGTGCGGCAAAAGAGGTTGTTAGAATCAGATACTCGATGAATGTTGAAGGACAGGCCAGAGCATTCTACAGACTGGCAGTAGCCTACCTTCTCAATGACAGCCCTCACGAAGCCCTTGCTGCTCTTGAAGAATCTGTTGCTGTTGACTCAGGTTTTGAAATGGCCAGAACACTTATGGACGGGATTCGCCCGGGACTAGTCGACAGTGATGACTACGCTGATATAGCAATGATACTGGCAGATATAGACCGTAGATTTGACAGGGCGACCGCTACCGCGCTGGCGGGCATAATCCGAGAGTTCCAGGATGGTATTGAATCCGCTGTTTCCAAGGATGATTTCGCAACTCATTATGATCTCGGAATAGCATACATGGAAATGGGACTTTATCGGGAATCGCACGCTGAATTTGAACAGGTTCTTAAAAGCCCGGACTACCGCATGAAAGCAAGAGAAATGCTAGGCAGATGCTGCCTTCGACTCGAGAGATACGATGAGGCTGAAGATAATTTCAGGAAAGGGCTCACCACAACTGCCGGAGATATGAATGCAGCGGTTGGTTTTCATCTTGCTATAGCGGATGTCTACGAAGCAACAGGCCGAAAATCTCAGGCAAAGCGAGAACTGAAGATTGCATCCAAAATTGATTCTAATATGGTCAAAATGCGACACACGCTGGACTGACTCTTGCTCAGAATTCGCTCCATTCACCCCGCCTCTCCAGCTTCAAGAACAGGTTTTAAAAAGACTGACATTCTCCTTGAATGTAATGGTGAAACATTAGATGACTGGTTTGATTTCGTATACAACGCAAACTGCACATTGATCAATGTCAAATACAAACGGGGAATTCAGACAAAAAGCATTACCATTCGGAGAATTCCTGGTATGGAATGGGGATTCGAATTCGAAGGACATTCACCAAGAATATGCAGACGAAAGTGTGTATTCTGTTTTATTGATCAACTTCCTCCTGGTGTCCGGCCTTCACTTCTCGTTAAGGATGATGATATCCGGTATTCCTTCCTTCATGGAACTTATGTAACACTTGATAGACATGATGTTGATATTGCTATTCAGAAGAATCTATCATCAGTCCATGTATCTGTTCATGTGTCTGATCCTGTTCAAAGAGGCAGATTGCTCGGAACCGGAAAGGAAGAACCGATTATCCCCCTCCTGGAAATCCTGTCCAGGGCAGGTATTTCAGTAGAAACACAGATAGTTATTGTACCCGGTTGGAATAACGGGATGTTTCTCGAAAGAACCCTCATGGATCTTATAAGAATCCCTTCTGTAACATCTGTTGGGGTTGTACCGGTTGGAATCACATCATTCAGAAATGGGCTGCAGGATATCAGACGGCCAACACCAGGAGAAGCTGCTGAAATAGTTCATCAGTGTGATAACTGGAGAAGGAAAGCTATGCGAACCAGAGGAACGCCCTTGGTCTATCCCGCGGATGAGTTATTTTCTCTCTCCGGGAAGGATATTCCGGACTCTGTATATTATAAAGAATGTACATTGAGGGAGAATGGAATAGGACTCCTTTCAGACCTTCTTGAATATGAAAACAGAAATTTCTCCGGAAGGGGAGTGATATGCACCGGAACTCTTGCAGCACCATTCATGAAACGTGTTCTTGCAGGATCAGAGTATCAGATTCTTGCTGTGAACAACACTTTCTTCGGTCCTGAAGTAGGGGTTTCTGGATTGCTTGCAGGGCATGATATTGTTAAATCAGTCAGGGCGGAACATTTCAGCAGAGATCCTGTCTTTTTACCTCGTGTTATGTTCAACCATAATATGTTAACGCTTGATGATCTGTCACAGAGGGATATCGCACAGCTGACCGATCGCGAAATAATAATCGTATGTGGGGTGGAGGATCTGATCTGATATTATGAATTTACCAATATCTGTCATATTTCTGGCATGTTTTTGCCTGTTTCTTATTATGGAAATGAACAGAAGGAAAAATGTTGCCTTAATGAGAAAGAACAAACTCCTCTTGAATAAACTCAAGGCACTCAAAAAAGAACTGGATGGGCTGGGCAGGCTGAAATCCGATATGCTCTCCAGAATTGGAATATCCTTGAGAAAACCTCTTGAATCAGTCCGAGAAACAGCTATTGAGCTTTCCCAACCACTTGAGAGATCACCAGGTGTAAAAGAACATCTCGCAAGACTGACCAATGAAATAACTGAAATCGAGAACTTCCTCGATGTAATGAAAGAACTCGCTTTTCTAGAAAAGATGGATTTATCAGACAGTCCACAATTCCCCGATGAAGCTGAATCTTCTTCAGTCTCTCTTGATAACTTGCTTTTTGATACTCTTAATGAGTGGAATGATGAATTTTCATCCAGAGGTGTTTCGCTTGCAATGTCCATCGATGAGAATGTCATGGTTACCGGAAGCAGGCATTATCTCAAGCATGCGCTTGAAAACATTCTATCAGAGATATCACGCATAATGGTATCAGGATCTCTGGTTCATATTGTGCTCTTAAACGATGAAGAGGCTGTAAGGATGAAAATCGCATACAAGGGTGAACCTGCAAAAATTGTGAAGCAGTCAGCTTTCGGTGTTGAACTGGCACGACAGATAATCAGCATCCACGATGGATGGCTCACAAGTGATTCTAAAACCGGGCAATACTTGATGGAATTACCCTCTCTGAATCAGAAAACGGAGAGCCGGACAAAGTGAAAAACAGGGTCTTCAGAAAATATGATATTAGAGGAATATTTCCCACGGATCTTGACGAACATCTAACGATAAAACTCGGCAAAGCTCTTGGAAGAATTGCCGGGAACACCGTAGCTGTCGGAAGGGATTGCAGATCGTCAGGGACCGTTCTATTCCGCTGGCTGACAGATGGAATTCTCGCTTCAGGATCAGATGTCATAGATCTGGGCGTGCTGACTACACCAATGACATATTTTGCCGCGTATACTTTGAATCCGGATGTTACAGTGATGATTACAGGAAGTCATAATCCCCCTGAATACAATGGTTTTAAAATCATGTACGGACATGACACATTATGGGGTGAGGGTATCCAGAAACTCCGGAGGACAATGGAGGATATATCACCGGTAACTCCTGTCAAATCAAAAGCAACCGTAAGACGTAAATCAATTACAAAATCCTATACGAACAGGCTTCTTTCTGAATTCTGTTTTGATCGATCTCTGAAGATTGCTGTGGATGCAGGAAATGGCACTGGCGGCACGATTGCGATTGATGTTCTCAGAAAACTTGGATGCAGAGTCATTCCTCTTTTCTGCGAAATGGATGGCAGCTTTCCAAATCATCATCCTGATCCAACCGTAGAGGAAAACCTGAAAGATCTTCGAAGGACAGTTCTGAGAGAAGGAGCTGACATCGGTCTTGCTTTTGATGGTGATGCTGATCGACTTGGAATACTGGATGAAAAGGGAAACGTAATCCGGGGTGACAGAATTCTCATAATACTTGCTAAATCACTCCTGAAGGTTAACCCGGGCGCGATTGTCATTTCTGAGGTCAAGGCTTCAGAACTGTTCTTCTCAGAGATTGAAAAGGCTGGAGGACGTGCTGTTATGTCGCCCACAGGACACTCTCTTATCAAGAAAGCCATGTCTGAGGAGAATGCTCTGCTTGCGGGGGAGATGAGCGGACATATCTTTTTCAGGGACAGATATTACGGCTACGATGACGCACTCTATGCTGCAATGCGGTTGATTGAAATAATAGCGTCGGATGATACTCCTCTGAGTTCTTACCTGACAGATCTTCCTGAAACATTCTCAACACCCGAAATAAGGGAAGAATGCTCCGATGAAAGCAAATTCATCGTTGTAGATACAGTAACAGATATGCTGGAAAAGGCTGGATATTCCGTAGATACTACTGATGGAGCAAGAGTATCATTCCAGGATGGCTGGGGACTTATTCGCGCTTCCAATACTCAGCCTGTGCTTGTAATGAGGTTCGAGGCTGGAACTCAGCAGCACCTGACTGACTATGAAAAAGTAATGCGTGAATACATCGAAAAAAGCCTGGAGGAAACTGGATGTCAAGACAGCTGATCGAAGAACTCGAGAAACAGATTGAATCGGAAAAACCTATACTGAATAAACTGGAGTCCGTTTTTTCCAGTGTTATCGTTGGACAGGATGAATTCCGGCTGGGATTGATGACTGCTCTTCTCTGCGATGGTCATGTTCTTATCGAAGGTGTCCCGGGACTGGCAAAAACGCTTGCTGCCCGAACTCTTTCCAGGTGTGTAAAGGCGTCATTCTCCAGATTGCAGTTCACACCTGATCTTCTCCCTGCGGATCTGACAGGTACAATGATATTTCAACCGGATACAAGTACATTCACCGCAAGAAAAGGTCCTCTTTTCGCACAATTCATACTCGCTGATGAAATTAACAGAGCTCCGGCCAAGGTTCAGAGCGCTCTTCTCGAGGCAATGCAGGAGCGCCAGGTTACATTCGGCGGAAAAACCTATCCTCTGCCATCTCCATTCTTCGTCATGGCCACACAGAATCCGATTGAACAGGAGGGTACGTATCCACTGCCTGAAGCTCAGGTGGATAGATTTATAATGAAACTGAAGATCGATTACCCAACAGCTGTTGAGGAAGTCGAAATACTGCGCAGGATCGGTGGTAAACCTGTTCCGAATATCGAACCGGTGATATCAACAGAAAAGGTAAAAGAACTCCAGAAGCTCTCCTCCCGGATAGTCGTTGAAGATGGAGTACTTGACTATATGGTCAGACTGGTTTCCGCCACACGACACCCGAGACAGGCTGGTTTGAAAGATCTTGACGATCTCATCTCTGTTGGAGCCAGTCCAAGAGGTTCACTTGGGCTTCTTTCAGCATCAAGAGCGAGGGCATTCCTTTATGGTTCTTCTTTTGTTTCACCTTCAATAGTAAAGGAAGTTGCTCACGATGTTCTCAGACACAGGATAATCCTCTCATTCGAAGCTGAAGCGGAAGAGGTGGGTGTAGAGGAAATAATAGACAGAATACTCAACAGGATTCCGGTGAAGTAACAGGAATATCTGATCATGGAGAACGTACACTCACTATTCAAACGCGTCAAAAGGATTGAACTCCAGACAAGGAAGCTTGTAGCACAGCTTGTCGGCGGCGATTACTCATCCATCTTCCGAGGGCAGGGAATGGAATTTTCTGATCTGAGACAATACTCCGAAGGAGATGACCCAAAACTAATCGACTGGAATGTTTATGCAAGAACCAGGACGCCATTTGTAAAAATATTCAGGGAGGAACGTGAATTACTGGTTCTTCTTATTGTCGATCTCTCCGGCAGCCTTCGCTTCGGATCACTCAATCTTACAAAAGCAGAACGTGTTGCTGAAGTAGCTGCTGTACTTGCACTTTCAGCCTCACAAAGTAATGATCGTGTCGGGATGCTCACTTATTCTGACAGGATTCATGAGTACATCCCGCCTGACAAGGGGAGGAAACATGCTCTGGGTCTTGTACGACGCATCCTTCAGGTCCCTGACAGACAGGCACCGGCAGATCTTGACAAAGCTCTGAAGTATATGGGGCGCATACTCAACAGAAGGGCTCTCGTATTCATAATCAGTGATTTCAGAATCCCGGGAGGGAGCAGTCTCCTTCGTGCGACTGTGCGGAAACATGATGTTGTAGGAATACACGTTTTTGATCCCAGAGAACTTCATCTGCCGCCTATGGGTCGCGTCCGCTTCCGTTATCCGGAAACAGGGAAAGAACAGGTTGTCAATACGAGTTCCCGAATCTGGAGAGATAAATTTGCCCATCAGGTACGTCTTGTTCAGACGGAAAGAGAAATACTATGCAGAGACAATAAACTTGATCTTATAAGTATTTCAACAGCTGATAATCTGGTGCTGCCTCTTCGAAGATTCTTTGAACTCAGGAAAAAGCGAAGACGCCGTTGATGATAAATCTGCTTATACTGATTTCACTTGTCTCCGGAAATGAAGCCGTATCATGTACTCTCGGAGTTCCCGTAACCGTCGAATACATCATACCGTATGGCTGGACAGTGGAATCGCTGGAATCATCTGCGAGCTGGTCTGTGCTTGAGCAGGATGGTGGAGCTGTGACAATTGTCCCGCTCTCCATGGACACACTTGATCTTCCTCCGCTTGGAGCATATTCTGATTCTCTTGAGGGACTTTTTCCTCCGCCTGTTCTTCTGGTACAGCGAACCATGCCGGATTCAGCCTGGACAGTTCCGGTATTTCCGTCTCCTCTTGTTATTTCTATTCCACCGGGATTTCCTGAAAATTACCTTAATCAACATAGATTCTGGGAGGAATGGAGAGAAGCTCCTTCGACTACATGGCTGTTTTCATTGCTATTGATCGGTGCAATCACGATTCTTGCTGTTTCTTCGTGGCTGTACTACAGAAAAAAGAAAAAGCTGTTAAGCACTGAAGGTATTCATGCAGATAGTAAGATATTGCTTTCTCCCATGGATGAAGTAAAGGCACTGCTTGATTCGCTGGAGTTCGCAAATGGTGACTGGATTACGTATTACAGAAATGTGGACGGATTACTCAGGGACACCGTTTCATTCCGATTCAAAATATCCAATCGTGCCCTCACCTGGAAACAGATTATTGGACTTTTACGCTCGGAGGAAGAAGGTAAAATCTTTACAAAGAACTCCACTGAACTCATAGAAGAAATTTCCCTTCAGAGATACGCGTCATGGGGTGGTTCAAGAGAAAGAGCTGAGAGATTCACATCAAAGCTGGCTTCAATCAGAAAGGACTGGCACCTTTGATGAATTTCCAGTTTCTACCGGCTTTATTGGGGTTTCCACTGGTTCTTATAATACTTCAGTTCTTTTTCAGAAAGATCAAGACACATTCCCAAACATACACAGGACCTTTTTCCTTTCCGTGCGCGAAGGGCAATTCGGGTATCAAAATATCCAGCCTTATGCAATGGGTCGGATTCGCACTTCTGTTCATAGCGCTCGCAAGGCCACAGCACGGTTTTGAAAGACTTCCAGAAGCTGGTGAGGGATTGGATATCATAATAACTCTGGATGTTTCAGGAAGCATGACTCAAAGCGATTACTATCCAAGCAGGCTGGCCGCCGCTAAAAAAGCAGCTTTGACATTCATAAAAGGAAGACCGAACGATAGAATAGGATTGGTTATCTACGCGGAACAACCGAGAGCCATCTGTCCCCCAACATTTGATCATTCAACCCTTGAGAGATTCATTCAGAATGCCTCAATCGGTACATTGCAGGATGGAACGGCAATCGGAGCAGGTCTCGCTGTTGCAGCCAGAGGTTTTGATTATTCACAGACTTCAAGGAGAGTGATAGTCCTCATATCAGATGGTGAAGACACTTCCTCCCAGGTTGATCCCATTACTGTAGCGAAGGCGGTCAATACCATTCACGGGGACAGCCTGAGAGTATATACCGTTGCCATCGGTACTCCTTCTTCCGAAGAAGGACTGGGAGTTGACAGGGAAACCCTTTCGGAGATCGCCAGGTTGAATGGAGGGAGGCTTTTCAGTGTTGAATCGCTGCAGGAACTTGATGAGGTCTACTGCGCGATCGATTCGCTTGAAGCTTCTGCTCTTCCTCCCGAAGGTCTTTTCATATACAGAGATTCTTATATGCAATTCCTTATATGGGGACTGATATTTCTTGCGGTTTCAAGCGTTCTTAAATGGCGTGTTTTCAAGGTTGTGGGTGACTGATGAGATTCCAGCATCCTTTTTTCCTTCTTCTGCTTCTTCTGGCACCGGTATACTGGTGGTTGAGGATAAAGTGGTTCAATTCTGAAATGAAGCTCTTAAGAATTTTCGTCAGACCTGTCCTCTGGGACAGGGTCAGAATTCACCCTCCACCGGAGAGATCATTTTCGCTTATCCTCTGGGTAACCGGGTTTATTCTTTCAGTAGCAGCTCTGAGTGGTCCAAGCTGGGGTCAATCATCAGCCATAGTATCAACAGGAGGGAAAAACCTGGTAATAGCTCTTGATATCTCGCAATCCATGTCATCTCTGGATGAAGCCCCATCCAGGATTCTCAGGGCAAATGCTGAGATAAGAAGGCTTATCGAAGAGCTTGACGATGTTCGAATAGCTCTCGTGATTTTCTCCGGAAGTTCCAGACTCGCCTCTCCTCTGACCCTGGACAGGGAATTTCTTCTTAGCAGACTTCCGGATAACACCTGGAGCAACTCTGATATTGCCCGAGGAACACGGCTTGGAAATCTGGTTGACGTGATGGTCTCCGCCTTGCCTGAAATGGATCTTGAAGCCCGGATTGGAATAGTATTCAGCGATGGAGGGTTTCATGATTATGCGATCTCGAGCGCTGTAGAAACTGCGAAAGCAAACAATATGTGTCTCATAACAATTGGAGTTGGAGGACCTGTTGAAATGACGGTACCTCTTGAAAATGGAGGGGTTCTACATGACACTGCAGGAGATACAGTGAGAACAGTTCTTGAAGAAGAATCTCTCATGGAACTGGCTCTTGAAACTGGGGGGATATATCTCCCACTATCCCGGACAGATGATCTTTCGTCTATAGTTCAGTCTTTTCTGGAACATATTTCCGATGAAAACAGTGAGCTCGCAGCAGGTGGTTCCACTTCGACCAGGAGATACCAGTACTTCCTCGGGGCTGCTCTGATATTCTTTTTTCTCGCGATTGCAGTTGAGAGGAAAGGGAAATGATTCTCATTCTCATGATACTTCAGCTTCAGAGCAATCCCTCACCTGCGGAACTCGCGGAAACCGCGGAACAGTACTTCCTTGACGAACAGTATTCGAGCGCAATCGGAGCCTGGTCGGAACTCTTTTCAAGAATGCCGGAGAGGGGAAGAATACTCTATAATCTTGCTTCATCTCAATTCATGGCAGATTCTCTGTCATCTGCCGATTCAATTCTTTCCACTGATATCACCGATATAGGAGTTGATACCCTCATGCTCGCGAGGGATCTTACTTCGCTTGCACTTGCCATCCAGGATAACGATTATGCCGGAGTAGAGTCATCAGTACACTCTCTTCGAATTTCTGTATCAGATGGATTCTCTCCGCTGTGCGGAAAAACAGGGCTTGAAGCGGGACTGAACTGGCTTGATAATCATGACCCCCCTGAAGATCAGCAGGACCAGAATGAAGATCAGCAGGACCAGAATGAAGACCAGCAGGATCAGAATGAAGACCAGCGGGATCAGAATGAAGATCAGCAGGATCAGAATGAAGATCAGCAGAATGAACAGCAGCCTCCACCGCAGATCGATGAAATGACACCCGAACAGGCGCAGGCCATTCTGGATCTTGTGGAGTACAGCAGCCAGGCGGAGGATTCAACTGGAACGAAGAAGACTGGTGGTTATCCGGCGGGACCAATATGGTAATTCTGCTGTGTTTTCTTTCTCTTTTCAGCTCACTTCCGGATATTGATGTATCTTTCCCGGATTCTGTTCGAGAGGGCGATTCCTTTTCTGTTGATATCACGCTTACCGGTGTGGATGTAAGATCAATTGAATGCACACCCTCATGTTCAGGCGGGCTGAGATTCCTGGGCAGTAATACGATGCATTCATTCTCCAGCATAACCACATCATCAGGGCGTTCAATGCGCTCGGAAACTGTTCTGTCGATGAATTTCGTTGCGATTGAGGAGGGGATTCACATTATTGGACCTTTCAGAATAACCTCCAACGGTACATTGATCTGTGAAGTCCCTGCTGATTCGATTAATACAACCGGTGAAGCTCCGGTCAACAGAACCACATCGATCAGCACCGAATCTGAAATACTTGCATGGATAGAAATAGAGATCGATACTACCGGTCGTGTATATCCAGGACAGCCTTTCCAGATCGATTACTATATCTATAAAACTCAAAGGAACGCTGAGATTGTCGACCTGTATCTTGATGCATCCGAATACGCTTCTTCCAGTCTGATTGAGGACTCAGACGAACTAAGATGGGTCAGATGCAAGAACGGACATTTCAGGACATGGCTGGCTGCACTGGAAATAATCCCTGCTTTTGCCTGCAGCCTTGAACTGCCTGTCCTAAGGGGCAGAATCGGTATCCCCGGTGGATTCTACCGAAGATCCCTCGAACATCAAATATCCTCTGAAGGCTCATGGATACCAGTATTTCCATTCCCTGAAGAAGGACAACCTGCAAATTTCACCGGAATATCCGAAGAAATCTTCTTCAGCCTGAATAGAACCACAGGTGGTTACAGTCAGTCCGGAGAGAAGTCCATTCTGCTCTCGATCACCGGGCCGGGAGCTTCACAGATCGAATCTGTACCTTCTCTCACAATCAGCGGTCACGCATCAATGCTGACCGGGCCATTACTCAAAGATCCTGACAGGGGAGAGGCAACATGCCGGATTCTTATTGAACCGAATGATACCGGCATCGTTATCATCGGTCCGGATAGCCTTGCATGGTTTGACACAATCTCAGAGCTTTACCGTCAGTCCTTTATTCCGCCCTGTACGCTTTCGGTACATGCTCCCCATCAAACGGCTGCCATTGAAATTGATTTCAGCGAGGATAATAGAAATTCCTACTTATTACTGATTATTTCTTCTGTATTACTTGTAACTGCGGTTATATTCCTTGTATTGAGGAAAAGATTCGGCCGAAACAGTTCAATAAAGGATATTAATAATGCTCAGGATCCGGAAGAACTGCTCACAGCACTGGAATATGAGATTTCTGAACTCCTTACGGGTTCTCCATGCTACATGGGTTCTGAAGAGCTTGATGAAGCGCTTGATGACAGAGATGTTGACAGTATTTTAAAAGGCAGGCTTCTACGTCAATGGAAAGATATGGAACTCATGCTGTCAGGAAGAATGATATCCACAGAACAGCTCGATCGTCTGAAGCACACATGCCTGGAACTGGTTCAGGAACTGTCTGCTGACCTGGATTCCTGAATCCTTCCCTGTAATGGGGGTGTTTCGGTAATTCTTCATGCCTATATTCAGTGATTGAATAAATAATCTTAACACTCAGGAGTATGAGGAATGCTTGTTAATTACTTCGCTGTAGGCGCATATGCAGTTCTTATTATAATAATTGGTCTGCTGGGTATGCGGAAAACCCGTTCGTACAACGATTACCTTCTTGGCGGTGGTCAAGTGGGGCCGTGGATGACCGCGTTTTCCTACGGTACAGCGTACTTCTCAGCGGTACTTTTTATCGGTTTTGCGGGCAAACTTGGCTGGGGATTCGGTATCTCCGTCCTCTGGATAGCCCTTGGCAACTCATTAGTAGGTGTACTTGGCGTCTGGCTTCTGCTTGGTCACAGGATAAAATCAGTAACTCATTCCCTCGGCGTCAAAACAATGCCTGAATATCTTGAAGCAAGATTCAACAGCCCTTTTCTAAAAGGTTTCACTGCAGTCGCTATTTTCGTATTTTTTATACCTTACACAGCAGCGGTCTTCATGGGATTGAGCTACCTCTTCGAATCCACATTTCAGCTTCCATATGCATGGATATTGCTTTTCATGGGGCTGTTTACGGGCATATACCTTATCATGGGCGGATACAAGTCCATGGCAATGATAGATGTTATCTTTGGAATCGTCATGACCATCGGTGTGCTGATTCTTTTTCATTTCACACTGGAAAAGGGGGGAGGCCTGCCGAATATAATCTCAAGTCTCAAAGCTATTGAACCAAAACTGGTCAGCTCTGTAGGACCACCTGGCATTATTCCACTGCTCTCTCTGGTTTTTCTGACCAGTGTAGCCCCGTTCGCGATGCCTCAGCTCGTACAGAAATTCTACGCTGTACGTGATCGGAAAGCTGTCAGGATAGGTACTGTTGCTTCTACAGTTTTTGCTCTTCTTGTAACAGGTATAGCTTATTTTACAGGAGCGTTAACCCGGATATTCCTCTCTCCTGCAGCCACTCCGGATGCATTTGGAGAAGGGGGAGTCCCGATTTTTGACGCTCTCATGCCGGAACTCCTGACTACAGTAATTCCAGGAGCTCTTACAGTTATTATTCTCCTTCTTGTTCTTTCGGCATCAATGTCCACTCTTGCAGCTCTTGTTCTTATATCCAGTTCAACAGTAACCAAAGATTTCTATCACGGTTTCATAAATAAGAATGCCTCAGACAGAACTCTTACAAAACTTGGCAGACTCAGCAGCGGATTCTTCATTATTCTGTCAATGATTCTTGCCTGGCAGAAACCCGCTGTAATAGTAACCATATTGTCGATATCATGGGGTGCTATAGCTTCAGTGTTCCTGGGACCATTCATATGGGGACTGTTCTCAAAAAGACTTGGTAAAATCGGAGCTATAACCGCATCCACTATGGGGCTTTCCGTATGCCTGGTTCTCTTCATCTTATGGGGTGCTTCGAAGGTTCCCCAGGCTGCTTCAACGGGTATGCTTGTATCCCTGATCATTCCCGCTCTGTTTGTCGGTTATCGCAAGCTCAGATCAACATGATAGTATTTGAGAGGAGGTGTCATGAAAAAGGAAAATCCGAATACAGATAAAGATACAATCACTCGTGCTGAGAATTCTTCTCCGGACGATGACATGCATGTGGAAATTCTGAATTCAGTCATGGAGAGTGTTCTGATTGTCAGTAACGATAACGTGATCTTATTCTGTAATCCGGTCCTCTATGAGCTTTTCGAAGTTGAGTTGGATGAGGATCTTACGGGAAGAAATTTCCTGGATTTCGTCGAAAAAGACCAGTGGAATATTGTATTCGATCAGACTAAAAATAGACAAGAAGGTGAGTCCTCCAGGTACGAACTTTCGATTGTAACAGAGAAGAATAACAGGAAAACAGTTTCGCTTTCAGTCGTTCCGAGAAAAGATGAAGAGGGTACAATAACAGGTTCTTTTGCCACCATAGCAGATATCACGGAAAGAAAGCGGATTGAACTCGAACTTGCCGAGAGCGAAATACGTTTCCGGGACGTGGCCCTCTGCAGTGCTGACTGGGTATGGGAAATAGACGCATCGGGCAGATATACGTTCTGCTCTGATAGCGTAATACACCTTATCGGATACACAGCTGCAGAAGTGCTGGGTAAAACACCGTTTGATTTCATGACGGTTGAAGATACCGAAAATATCAGTAAAGAATTCCACTCGATTGCCATGAAGAAAACAAATGTCGTCAATATGGAAAACAGAATTCTCGATAAGGATGGAAATATCCATATCTTACTGACAAATGGAGTTCCAGTTCTTAATAAAAACGGCGATCTTCTTGGTTATCGTGGAGTGGACAGGGATATTACTGAACAGAGAAAAGCCGAAAAAGAACTGAATAAAGCGCTGAAAGCTAATAAAACCATTCTGGAATCGGTGCCTTTCGGAATAATGATAATTGGCAGAGACAAGAGAATAATCAGCGCGAACCGAATCGCGACAGATCTTCTAGGAAGGAAATCGGAAGAACTGGAAGGGAATATCTGCCATAATTTCATATGTCCGACAGAGGTTGGAAAATGCCCTATTCTTGATCTCGGCGGAAAGGTTGATTATTCTGAAAAATTTCTGCTTGATATTAATGGTAAGAAAGTACCTATAATAAAATCAGTCATTCCGATTGAATTGAACAACGAAAACGTCCTTCTTGAAGCTTTCATTGACATTTCCATACAGAAAAGAGCCGAGGAGGAAGCGAATAAAGCCAGCAATATTAAAAGCGCATTCCTCGCTAATATGAGCCATGAAATCAGAACTCCCATGAACGGCGTCATAGGTATGACAGGACTCCTGCTTGAAACTGATCTGAATCCTGAACAGAGGGATTTCACTATTACGATACAGGAAAGCGCTGAATCACTTATGTCGATTATCAATGATATCCTCGATTTCTCCAAAATGGAAGTCGACAAACTTGTACTGGAAGAAATAGATTTTGATCTTCGTACAATGCTTGGAAGTATCGCAGATCTCGCAGCCATTCGTCTGCGTGAAAATAAAAACATTGAATTAATGATGAACGTAGATTCTGAAGTTCCATCACTTCTAAAAGGTGACCCCGGCAGACTGAGACAGATAATCATCAACCTTCTCTGGAACGCGATTAAATTCACTTCGGAAGGCGAGATAGTCCTTTCGGTGAACATAGAACTAGAAACTGATAATCGAGTTCTTCTTAAATTCTCTGTTAGCGACACAGGAGTTGGTATTTCAAAGGACAAACTCCGTAATCTTTTCGATCCCTTTACCCAGGCGGATTCTTCAACAACACGAAAATATGGAGGCACGGGTCTGGGCCTGACCATCTCCAGACAGATCGCAAATCTTCTTGGAGGTGAAATAGGTGTCGAGAGTACCCCGGAGAAGGGCTCTACCTTCTGGTTCACTGCTGATATGATAATCAGGAAACCCGCACAGGTTTTCAGGAAAGAAAAGACTGATGAAACCTCTCTGCTCAATTCACTGAATATTCTTATTGTGGATGATAATCAGACAAACAGAACTATTCTTGCCGGTATGATGAAATGCTGGGGCTGCAGGTATCAGGAAGCAGCCTCAGGCGATTCAGCGCTGATTATCCTGAGAAATGCTCTTCTGAAAAATGATCCATTTGATATAGCCGTTCTGGACATGCAGATGCCGGATATGGACGGTGAAACCCTTGGACGGGAAATCAAGAAGGACCCGGCTCTGAGAGACACTTTACTACTGATCATGTATACATCTATAGCAGCGCGTGGAGATGCCGTCAGGATGTTGAAAGCAGGCTTTTCCGCCTATTTGACTAAACCTGTGAAGACATCGCAGTTTCGGGATTGCTTGATCAGCATGCACAGGGAAGGGAACCTGAGCGGTTCAGGATATGATACCAGGGGAATTATCACAAAACACTCATTAGCAGAATCAAGAAAGGAAGAATTCAGAATCCTCCTTGCGGAGGATAATCCGGTAAACCGGAAAGTAGCCCTTAAAATACTCGAGAAACTCGGATATTCCGCAATTCCTGTTGAGAACGGCAGAGAAGCCGTTCAAGAGCTTGAAAAATACGATTATGATCTTGTATTAATGGACATTCAGATGCCGGAAATGGATGGATTTGAAGCAACAGACATCATCAGATATCCGCTATCATCTGTTCTGAATCATGAAGTGCCTGTCATAGCTATGACTGCTCACGCCATGGATGGGGACAGGGAGAAGTGTATTCAGGCCGGAATGGATGACTATATCTCCAAACCTGTCAAACCGGAAATTCTTTCCACGGTGATTAAGAAGGTACTCTCCAGGGAATTCATAAAAGAAACGAAACAGAAGACTGCTGTAACGAAAAAGAAATCAGTCGTATTTGACAGGTCAGTTCTAAGGGAATCACTCGGAGATGACGATGAACTTGTTAAAGAGATTCTTGAACTTTTCAGGAGTAATGCTGCTGAAATAATGGCATCCATGAAGAGTGCAGCCTCAGAGGATGATTTTGAAACCGTCAGGAGCAGCGCACATTCATTGAAGGGATCATCAGGCAACATCGGAGCAAAAGCCCTGATGGCAACAATGAAGAGCATTGAGGAAGCTTGCTCTGATGGTAACCTGAATGTGATTAGAACCAGGATAAGACAATCAGAGGAAGATTATACTGACCTTCTGGAGGAACTTGAAAAGTAAATCACCCTTTTATTCAATGAATGCTGGAAGATGAACCAGAAAAAATTACCGCTTGTGCTGGTTGTGGATGATAACGAATCCAGGAGAAATCAGCTGATTGAATTGCTTCAGGGCGGTTGTGATTGCAGGGTAATCGACTCTGAAGGGGGTCGAACAGGTCTTGAAATCGCTGCAATTGAACAACCTGATCTGATTATTGCTCCATACCGTATGTCTGGAATGAGCATAGCTCAATTCAATTCCATTCTGCAGGATGATCCTGAGACAGCCTGTATTCCCACAGTAGTAATATTCGAGACAGATGATCTTATCGATTCAAAAATTCCCGCCAAGCCGGCAGGTGCTGTAGACAGTGTTGTCTTCCCGATTGTGAATGTAAAGAATTTCATCAACAGGATAACTCTTCACCTTGAGATAAAAGCTCACTGGTCCAAAGTCTACACACCTGGAAAACATACCGCTCCGTATAAGATCCCATCAGATTACGTTGATTACATTCAATACCTGAAGGATGCTCTGAATCTCGATGAAGAAGCTGTTTGCAGGATTAAGTTGCTTGATCGACTCTCTCTATACAATTCCGCAAAGGATATTGGAATTGATGCTGAGGCCCTTGCTCGAAATATGGCTGAATATTTCCAACTCGAATATTTACCGTATATTGATCCTGAAAGCATACTTACAGAAGTATTCCCGGTTCCTTTCAGCAGATCAAAACTCGTTCTTGCCATACGGGATTCTGATGGAAATACCATGTATGTTCTAAGCAACCCTTTCAATCTTGAACTCAGAGATACAATTGACATGGTTTCTCAGGGGAAAGAACCCCGACTTGGAATTGCCCAGCCAGACAGCATTCTCGCTCTATTAAAAACATATGCTCCAGAAGAAAAGGAAGTGAAAGTTTTATACTCAGGACCTGAGGATGAAAGCAATTCAGATAATGAAGAAGACATAACATCTGATGTCACGCATGGCAGTGTACTGGAAATAGATCATGAACCTGATAAGGAAGAGATTAACACTTCTCCCATCAAATATATAGCAGATAAAATCATGTACACTGCTGTCACCGATGGAGCAAGTGATATTCATATGGAACCGAAGGCCGATAAAGTAGTTGTCAGATATCGTATCGATGGTGATATGTATGACAAATTCACTCTCAAACCCAAAACCGGTAAAACTCTACTGAGTCGATTTAAGGTCCTTGCCGATATGGATATCGCTGAAAGGCGAAAACCCCAGGATGGTTCTTTGGAAGCAAGAATCGGAGGCAAGATCTTCAAAATGCGGCTTGCTACCACATCCACACCATATGGAGAAAGTATCATCATTCGTCTTCTGGACATGGATTCCAGGCCTATGAAGCTGTCTGAGCTTGGTATGACGGATACTCAGGCTGAGACAATGTATGAGGTTTCTCAGCAGCATTCTGGATCTATAATTGTCGTAGGTCCGACAGGTTCGGGTAAAAGCACAACTCTTTTCAGCCTTATATCCAATATAGATATCAAGAACCGCAGCCTGATGACCATTGAGGATCCCGTTGAGTACACTATCGCATATGCTAATCAGCAGGAAGTCAATGAGAAAGCCGGCGTTACCTTTGAAGCACTTCTAAGATCCGCGGTAAGGCAGGATCCCGACATAATATTTCTGGGAGAGATCAGAGATCCATTTACTGCAAAAACAGTTATGGATCTGACGAGTACAGGGCATATGACATTCGGCACACTTCATTCAGCCAATACGACAACCTCTATAGGAAGACTTGAGCGTCTTGGCGTTACAAGAGCCGATCTGGCTGACTCTGTTCTTCTTCTTTCAGCCCAGCGGCTCCTTAAACGTCTTTGTCCTGATTGCAGGATAATAAGATCAATAAAACCTGAGGAAGCAGAAATGCTCAGCCTTTTCACGGATGATATTCCAAATGAAGTAGCTGATCCGGTTGGATGCACTAAGTGTAAGAACAGAGGGTATAAAGGTCGTCAGGGGATATACGAACTTCTCCGATTCAATCCCGAGGTTATCGCAATTGTAAGAAGCGGTGAATCAGTATCGGTCATGCGACAGGCGTTTCATGATATCGGACAATATCTTATGAGTGATCATGCAATTGATAAACTGAGGGACTTCTCTCTCTGCTATAATGACATATATCATTCTATTCTTCTTGAGGAAAAAAGACTTACAGGCTCCATTAGGAAGAGAAAAATAAAAGCATCTTCTTCATCTAAGCATACTGATACTGGTATTTTAACCGATCGTGAAGAAGATGAAACTATCAAACCCTCTGAATCAGTTTCCAATTTTGAATCCAGACCTTTCAGGAATCGCGATAAATCTGTTATTGAGAGTCGAACAGGAGGGAACGCTTCAACTGGAGCCAGAATCCTTGTTGTTGATGATGATCCTGATCTTCGCGAATTCATATCCTTTATCCTGTCGTCCAACGGATACGATGTAATTTCGACAGGTGACGGAATTGATGCCATCGTAACGCTCAGCAAGCAAAGTTTCGATCTGATACTGTCAGATGTCGATATGCCCAACCTTAATGGATTCAAACTGCTTGAGACCATTACAAACAAAGGAATCGAAACTCCGGTTGTATTCCTCACGGCAAGGGATAATACACAGGATGAGGTAAAGGGTTACGAATTAGGCGCAGAGGATTACATCCGAAAACCTATTCACAAGAACACATTACTTCTTAGAATCAAGAAAATACTTAAACGAAATAACTAGTTCTTGGACACTATTTAATTAATTAGTGACAGGCACTGTTTGAATATTTGGTGTATATATGACGTCCGATAAGGGATATTATGTAAAGTCATATGTATTGATACAGCACAAGCTTTTTATGACTGTACATAATATCACCAATCCCGTTATCCCCTTCTATACCAATCTTACTGCAGAAAAAGCTTTTTATGACTGTACATAATATCATCAATCCCGTTACATCCTTCTATACAGCAATTACTCCAGCACAAGCTTTTTATGACTGTACA
The DNA here is from genome assembly GCA_965372215.1 of uncultured bacterium. GTDB lineage: Bacteria > Fermentibacterota > Fermentibacteria > Fermentibacterales > JCC-6 > Aegiribacteria. The sequence goes on from CBDVBK010000005.1 coordinate 78,702, forward strand.
TGATATCATCAATCCCGTTACATCCTTCTATACAGCAATTACTCCAGCACAAGCTTT
>CBDVBK010000006.1:0-75802 GCA_965372215.1 uncultured bacterium
GTCATCAGGCGCATCCTGACACCAGCATTGCCGGTTGCATGGGGTGCTTGACTATGTCAAAAACACCTTGATCTCTGGGAGGATCCCAGACCTCCACCCGAGTCGCTGAAACTTGTCTGCGAACCCTGCGCAGATTACATTCCATAGCAGGATGATATTCCTGAGATAGAGGTTGGATAATAATTTTCGAATCCGACTTCAGCGGGAGTGTGCAAATATGCTGTTTCAGTACGCTGAAAAAGAATGTAAGATTCATCTTTGAAGGGGTGAGCAATGTTAAAAGAATTCTTTTATCCTCTTATTATTTTCTTTATCCTTGCAGGTGCAGCTATGGCGGACTCCGCCACGATGTGGGTCTTTACTGATGGAAGAGGTGCCATGCCCATCGAAACGGATCAGATCACCATGGAGGCTGAGAGCGTCTCCATCGTCCCCACCGGAAACATGATCTACGATGATACTCCTGAAATGAAGGTCACCTGTGTATTCTATCTCAGAAATCTCACCGATCAGCCTCTGGATGTATCGGTTGGCTTTCCGTTCGAATCGTTCTACGGAATGCACAATTACGCTTCAAGAACAGACAGGCATTACGACAGGGTTCTTGAGGATATGTCCGATAAGGGAGCCGGGAATGTACCGGTTGATTCCATGATACCTGACTGGTTTCAGTTCAGGGCATTCACTGATAGCGTGAAGTACGGGGTTACCTATGAAAGGGGAAATGTCAACAGGGATAACAGGTTTATCTTCTGGCCACTGATAGCCTGCTGGAACATGCATTTCCAGCCGGGGCAGGCGATTAGGCTCGTTAACACCTACAATACCGGGTGGAATTACAGATCGTATGCGAACTATACAGCTTCCTTAACCTATGTAGTACGTTCGGGAGCCCTCTGGGCCGGCAGGATAAGTGATGCCGTTATTTCGATTACCATGCCGGAAGAGTATCCCTTCTTCATGCTTTCAGATTCCGTCTGCGCATGGGTAGACTGGAACGGTTCTCCGGAGGTTGATGGAAACCGGGTCACCTGGCATTTCACGGACTGGAAACCCGTTGAGGATCTTACAATTACTTCATCCGGTCATCTATGGGTGGATGAAAGGGGTTTCGATTATGGTCTGCACGGCGATGACTACTGCCCATTCCATGAAACTGAACTCTACTCTCACTGGACACCGGAGGAAATCTACCCCGCTGCCCTGAAAGTTCTCAATTGCATAGAATCCCATCTGCCTGCCGAGACAATTGCTCGATTATTAGAAAACGCCGTATACGGTATGTCAGATATGTGGTCGGAGAAACCCCACAGTTACCTCTCCCAGGTGTTCTCCGTGAATGATCATCTGCCCTTCGATCAGGAAAAGCTTGAAACCGCACGGAGGCTGCAGCGATATTTTTCCGAATGCCGGACTATTATGGAGTCTGCAGAGCTCGATTTCCTGCTGCCGATGACTGCTCTTCGAAGAGACTTGGACAATGTGAACCTGGAAATGTACTGTGCCAGTCCCCGGAATCAGGCAGCATACCTGATTCTTCTGGAAAACCTGGAAGATGCCGTTCAGGGAAGACCGATAATCGATCCCGCTCTGGAATCTCTGTTCTGGCTCACCGGATGGTTCCTCCCGGGGGAGGTTTCACCGATGATCAATCAATTCACAGTCTACTCCCAGGAAAGAGGTGAAGATAGGGATACTGCTCCTGTTACCAGAGAAGAGGTCAGGAATTTCTGGATGGCCGGGGGAGGATGTAACCTGCTGCTTGTTATGAGCAGATGCAGTGAGAGCAATGATATTTCTCAAATCACTGATCTGTCTGTTGAAGTGTCTTCAGAGCTTTCAGGGCAGGTTGGTAACAATTATTCAGCTGATAACCTTACCGACGGAGATCCCGAAACCGCATGGGTCGAAGGTGCATACGGTTACGGTCACGGTGAAGTAATAACCGTTTCAACCAACGAAAAGTATATCGTTGAAGGTTTTACTGTAATAAACGGCTACTGCAAGCCTGGTGATGCATGGCTGGAGAACGCAAGGATCAGAAAGTTCTTTATCTGTCTGAACGATACTCCCATGATGGTGGCCGAACTTGAAGACACAATGGACACGCAGGTTATAAGGTTTCCCGAGAATCTGTTCCTTGATGTGGATGATAGTCTTACATTTGAAATACTTGAGATATATCCCGGATCCACCTATCAGGATGCCGCGATTTCCGAACTCTCACTAATCATATGAAACAATGAACGGCATTTTTTGACTTTGAAAATTCAGTATTCCATTGCTTGCCTGATCCCTCTTTGGAAGAGCCAACTGCTATCTGACAGTTAAGAATGGAAATTTCACCTTTAGCTTCTGGCTATGCTGGTTTTCCTTGTTGACGTGGGATTGTTTCGGGAAGCATGGTCAGTTTCAGACAGGAATCGGAGGTTATACTTGGGAAAATATGCTGTTTCTGGAAAATTCCCGGAACGGTTTGAAATCAAGATTCCTATTGCTCATTAGGAGCGCAGATGAGTGCACACGGATAAGAAATCCTAACCTGTGTCCGAGGATAATATCCCCTTCATCGGAGATATAACAGCATGAAAAGCCCTCCGGGAACTGAACGCCTGGAATGAAGGAAACAAATACATCGCTGAACATCGAAGCGATCACAATGCTGTCGCCACTGCACCAGATGTCCTTCGGTCCTTCCAGAGAACTGTCTATCACATGAAATTCCCATTCACCATTGATGCAACCCGGATTTCTCCACCAGCCAGCACCTCCTTCGGCGCAGGCAATACCAGCCGCATCAATGAGGGAATCACCGTCCATGTCAACTGCAAAGCACTTCTTTACTCCGACCTGAATCGTTCCGATATAGTGAACATCGGGAAGAGAACCTCGATTTTCTATCCAGATCACACCGCTTTCAAAGCCTGATGCGAATAAGTCCATATCCCCATCTCCGTCTATGTCACAAGGATAAATAGATTTAACCCCCGGCATTTTCACAAGGGTCGAAACCGTACCGTCCTGCTTCACAAGAACAACGATTCCCGGATCAAACAGAGCCACGGCTAATTCCGGAGCGGAAGGAGTACTCCAGAATACCTCGCATATCCTGTCCGGGTTTCCCGGAAGCGGTATCATCCGATCGTTCATGACAACGGATTCACCTGCAAAGTCTGCCGCAACGAGTTCTCCGTTCCAAAGGCAGATATCACGGGGCTCCAGTATTTTGTAAGGCATAACGTCCACTGAACAGCCGTCATCCACAACGCAGATCACGGATCGATCAATACATGCTACCGCGATCCCTCCGGTCAAGGGATGAACAGCAACCGGAATACCAGGCAGCGGAACCACCTGTACCGCAGAACCAAGAAGAATGAGAAAATTTAGAAGATCAAGAACGAGACGGATCATGCGGGAAGCTCCCAGGGATGATCCGCATCTTTCAGCAGATATCCTTCAGGTATCTTAACCGGTGTGAATCCGCAGTCCTGCCAGAATTTTCCCATTTTCAGGTGCCCAAGAACCACAGCATTTGAGATCATTTCTCCCCATGAAGCCGGAACGACTGCGATCAGCGGTTCCATATTCGGAGCAAAGGCCACCGAGGGAAGATGTGGTCTTTGAATGAAGCACTTGATAATTCTGTCTACCTGATGCGGTTTCACAAGGGGTATATCACATGGAAGAAACATCACGCAATGATCGTGTAGAGCATGCAGAGCAGCTTCGATCCCTCCCATTGGTCCATTTCCGGAATGGATGTCCGCAATTCCTCCGGGACCGGAAGTGAAAACATCGATGCAGCTGGAAGAACTTAGAATCTTCAACGCGTTCTGCTCCATGGACAGACCGCTGGAAAGTATCACTGCCCGTTTGTCTCTTCCCATCCTGCCTGATTTCCCGCCTGCAAGCACCACTCCGTATACTTCGGTCATTTAAGCGGCCTTTCGAAATTCGATATCCTGAATCCGCTCCGAACCTTCCTGATCGTGTTTACGATCCAGAGAGTGAAATAACTCCAGAAAAGAACTGAGAAAAGGACTGGAAAAAAGGACAGTAAGGCAGCTATTGCAGCCATGTTCATCCAGGGGTGAAACATCGCGGAAAGCAGATATTCGATTCTGCCGGATCCTGGATTCCTGACAAACAGCATTTTCAGAGATTTCTGTTCACCCTGACCTTCCCGGGTCCCGATGTGATTAAAGAAACTTTCAAGGAGGGTTTCTACCGCACAGAATCTCACTACAAGCCAGAGGCCAGCCATAATCGTTCCGGCTATGACAGCTTTGAGATCACCGCTCAGGTTGTACATACCCCATCCCCAGGCTCCATAAAAAAGTCCCCTGGAACCTGTATCCCCAAGCTTATCTATGAACTCTCCGCCTGCTATGCTGCTGCTTCCCGTGAATCTGGCCACCTCTCCGTCGCATGCATCAAGGACGAAGGAAAGCTGAAGAAGAAAAGCTCCCCCGATGAAACAGGCGGGTTTGCCAGGAGCAAAGAGAGCAGCTCCAGCACAGGCAAGAACACCCTTAATCAGAGAGACGCAGTTCGCAGACAGCCCCATGCGTAGGAAAAGCGCTGTCAGATAAATGGAAAATCTGCGTATGATCAGTTTCCTGTAAAGACAGATATCCAGATCGTCCGGCTGGCAGATAGCTCTGAGCCTGGAAACATCAGGAATTTGCTTCATTCTTTCTCCACTGTGGTCACAAGCACTGCACCGGGCAGCCGGTTCAGGGGCCGGAGTAGGATCGAAATCAGCAGGTAAACAAAGTGATACAGTCTCCTTGCCAGCTTATGCTCCTCAAAAAGATATGATACAAACCTGAACTGAAAAAGCGCTCCCATTCTCTGCTCCCTTACCCGTATACCCTTCATCGGCAGAAGGGGTTCAAGATTGGTGAAGGTTCGCTTGGGTCCGTAGCGCCAGCGTTCCTTCCTGATCAGATATTCCTTGACAGCCTCATGCAGGCGGCAGCCCTCCCAGGCAGTGATAACCACCATCCGGCCGCCCGGACATGTCACTCTTACCATCTCTCTGAGGATCATTTCAGCTCCGGTATCATCAAACAGATCAACGACACCTGTGCTGTAAACAAGATCGAAGCTTCCATTTTTGAAGGGAAGTTCACGAGCATCGGTAACAGCTGCTCCCGCTCCGGTCTCCTTTGTCAGTTCCGCTGCGGTCTGTGAGATATCAACGCCATACACCATTGGCGTAACCCGTGAAAGCCTGCCGGCTACAGGACCCGATCCGCATCCAACCTCAAGTATGCGTGTATGCTCCGCTATTACGCAGGTTCTCTTCAGTATTTCAATAACAAGTTTCTGAAGATCTCCATACGCGGCGAGTGTCCTTCCTGCCCTGTGGATAAGCCCATTCTGTGAGGTTCTGTTCTTCCAGATATGTTCCCAGGTTTCAGGCTGCTGTGTCATGAAAACTTCATCCCTGCCGCTGCAAGATCCTCAGGTGTGTCTACTTCTTCCCAGACGAACTGATCGGTGATCCATGCTTCTGTCCTGAGGGAGCCTGCGGCAAGATTCACCGCATCATCAAAATTCGCTGAAGGATCATCTGACAAATGCTCTGAAAGCCTGCGTAAGATTCGGTGATTACGGACAAAGAACATACCCATGGATTCTCCTGCGGATCTGGAAACAGGCAGAGATTTTGAGAGGCGAATAAGTCGGCTCCCGCGAACCTCCGCTTTCATTGCTTCTTCATCAGCTCTGTTTCGAGGGTCCACAGGTACCGCTATGTCTCCCCGGCTGCTGAATGTACCCCGGGCGAGACCGGCTTCCCAGACCAGATCCCCGTGAATGATCAGGAGAGAACTGTCGGAAGGAGGCATCGCGCAGAAAGAAGAGAAAGTACCGGGAGTATTCCACCGTGGATTGTAAACGGTTTTCAACCCCAGAGTCCTGCAGGATTCTGTTACAACATCAGACCCGTAACCGGTAGCTACCGTGATTTCTTCAGATGCAATTCCAGCCCGGATCAGAGAATCCACATGACGGCTGAGAATGGTTTTTCCGCTCACTTCGACCAGTATCTTTGGTATTCCCGCGCCCAGCCTGCTTCCAATCCCGGCTGCCAGTATCAGAACTTTCATGCTTTTATCAGGTTCCTTTCATACATCTTTTTCATTACACGGAAGCCAATCATTCCCGGCGCGGAGGGCTTTACAAATTCCTTTATCGGTATTCTACAGTTCAAAGAAATTTCAGCAGGTGAAAACGGAGTTGCGGGAAGCCTACGTATCAGACCAAATCTGAGCCTTCTCAACCCTGATCCGGCAAGTCTGCCCCACCGAACGCCGTTACGGAAGGCCCGTATCATCTCGGATATCCCTCCAGCAGCCTCCCAGGGAAAGATATTCAGTGATACTTCAATCCCATTTGAAACAGCTGCGGTAATTGCCGATTTGAGCTGGTCTGGATCGTAGTCCTTTCCGATTCTTCTCATCTGATCCGCCGTTCCTCCGTCGGGGGAAAAGGAAACAGCGATGCAGCCTGCACCGCGAATATGTGAACCGTATTCTCCGTCAAAATCCAGTGCGGAATGATATGCCTCCCAGGTAATACCGGAGTTGAGAGATCCGACCATAGAGGCCACTTCCATTCCCCTTGCCTTTCGATTGTTCAGAACGGGAGCGATCAGGAATAAATGGCGGGTGCCCTGAGCAGCCAGCTGTTGAATATCCTGTCTGACCAGTTCAAGGGATCTTTCCTGAACACTCCTGCCCGATATTGCGGAGTAGGAGCAATAGGTGCATCTGCGATCACATCCCCTGTTAACCTCCACACCCATCGCCAGATTTTTTTCAAAAGGAATGTAAGATGATAAAGAAAGAAGATCGAACCGTGGAGAAACAAAATCCCCCTTTGCGCCATGATAGAGTCCGCACGCTCTGTTCCTGACCAGTTCATCCACAATGAGCTCACCATGCCCTGTAACCCCGCAGTGGATATGTTGAGAATGATCCATTATCTGCTCCGCGAAAATGCTGAAACCGGCTCCTCCTGCAAGTATGTGAGCATCCGGACACAGTCTGGAGGTGAGTTCGATCTGCTCAAAACACCGGGGAATGTAACTGTATCGATCAAAACAGGAGGTGGTGTCGGCATTTCTCAGGCTGAATCCAACAGCGTCAGGCTTATAATCCGCAATGACAGATCTGAGCCTCTCCATTGGTGACCGGCTTTGGTTAAGATCCTCTATCCGGATTTCGTGTGAAGCCAGTGAAGCGGCGATGGTGGCAAGCCCAAGGGGCAGTACCGGGTGCTGCTCTCTTCCGAGCCAGGCCTGAATCAGCAGAATTCTCATTACTGCCTGATCGATTCAAGAGCCATCATTCTCACTTTTCTATCCTTTTCCGGCCATCTGATGAGATGGGAAGCGGATGTATGGAATGGTCTCTCCGTCCAGACAGGATCCCCGCAGGAAAAACCGGCTGCAGTTATCTCCCTGAGCCAGTTGTCCGCTGTAAGATGGTGTTCATTTGATCCGTTTCTGAACCGGAGTCTTCTTGCTTCCTCCTCAAACCCGGTGATTCCCTTTTCGAAACACCAATCCTCCAGAATAAGGAAGATACCATTCGGTTTCAGAATTCTGTGTATCTCGTTCAGAGAGTGCTGTAGAGCCTTACTGTTCAGGTGGTGCAGGACAGCCATGGCCACTACGCAATCCGCCACACCGTTCCGGAGTGGAAGGGTCTCGGCCCTGCAGTTGAGGAAGACGGCGGACGGTCTGACTTCTGAAGCCACAATTAGAAAATCAAGTGTAATGTCCGTGCAGATGTATTTCTCTATAAAAAGAGCTCTCCCCGCGATTGTTCCAGGCCCGCAGCCGATTTCAACAACAGTATCAGGTGATTTCTTCTTCAGTTCTTCCAGTATGTATCTATCGGCAGCCGATAACATTCTGTTCGCTGTGTACTCCCTGACCTGCCCGGGGCTCCAGCGTGAATTATCTGTCATGCCCGGTGACCTATGGACCCGGTCAGTGGAGACCCCCCTCTGGTTACCAGCATACCGTACCTCTTCTTCAGTTCCCTGCGGGAAACGGGACCCTTCGGGAAACTCCTCTCCACATCATCCAGAAAACGATCAAGTATGTGTCTGACCCACATGCAGTGGCGGGGATCCGGTTTTCCGGAGTCTCCGAGATGTATCCCGTCCCATGCACAGCCTCCACCGCAGATTCCCGCAGCGTGGCACTTTGAACAGTAGTCCATCGCTACAGGAATTCTGTTTGACCAGTCCTCCGTTGATCTCCCGCTTATGCAGTTTGATGTTCTGCCGTCGGGATGAAAAACGATTTTGCCCCCAAGGGCAGCGCAGTCTCTGTGCCTGTACACACCGCTGATGATCGGATCAATCCTCCGGGCGATCTGATCTACAAAGATCCCGTGTTTCAGAGCAGTGTCGAATACATTGCTGATTGCATCAGTGTATGCTTCAGCCGAGATTGGATCAAAGCTTCCAGGAGTCCAGTGAAGAATGTTGAACCCCATACTTACCGGCATGAATCTCTCATACATCTGCTCCATCCCGATGGCAATGTTCTTCCAGTTGTGATGGCTGACAACGGTTGATATTCCGAATGATACCCCGGCTTTTCCAAGAAAATCCATCCCTTCCGCAGCTTCAGCCCAGGAACCGCATCGCTGTGAATTGTGAACACTTTCCATTCCGTCCAGCGAAACAACCGGAGATACTCCCATCAGCTTCAGCTCAGACGCGATCTCCATTGTGATCAGTGTGGCATTTGTAAAAAGAACCTTCGGGGAATCAACTCTTTCAAGAATACGGAAAGCTACATCGGGAACAAGGAGAGGCTCTCCACCGGTTACCATCACCAGCCTGCCAGCGGGTGCTTCCTCAGCAGCTCTTATTACCCGGTCAGCGGTTTCAACGGTCATATCATCGGGAGAATCCCCGGAAAGTCTCACATTGCAGTAGCTGCACGAGAGATTACATCGTCTGGTTACAACAGCCTGAACTGCTTTAACCTCAGCGTGAGGAACGGGCGGAACAGCAGCATCGTAATCTTCCAGTGGTTCTCCCACGGATATCCGCAGTGTTACAGAATCAAACCAGGTATTGCCGTGCTTCCGGATCAATTATCCACACTCTGCTCTTCGCCGATCATGGTTCCAACGGGCATGGGCATGGCGCCGGTATCAAAACCGCCTGCCGGAATGAGCGATTCCCTGCCATGCTCAACCGACCTTTCTATCATCCATCTGAGGAATGCCCTCTCGAAGGAGCACCTTTCGGGTCTGATCCCGTTCAGTACTCCGGATGCATGGTATGCATCGTATCTGCATCCACCTCCGCAAAGGGCAAGGGCAGGACAGTTAATGCAGGCGGAAAAATTCACAGGAGACAGATCTCTGAACAGGGTGAGCAGATCCTTTACGTCATCCGTGTCTTCAAGGTTTACACCGTGATCACCGCAGACGGTCATGCAGTCACAGGTGCCTGCAATTCCCCCCGGAACCTGTACCAGTCTACCCCCGGCTGAAGCACAGTCCTTCAGCCTTGGAGACCGTCTGACGAAGGGTCTTACTCTTCTGGCGAGCTGTTCTATATACATGCCCCGGTCGATGGCTATTTCCATGCAGGAGACAACAGCCTCGAGAATCCCGGGATCGGTGACCTGAAGCGGATTTATCCTGCCGCCCTTTAAGGGATGCAGCCAGGGATTCAACCCCATGTCATCCGGCTGGAAGTACTCCATGAGCCACTGAAAATCCTCTCTGACAGTTGCAATATTTCTTTCTGTGACTGTGACGGATATGCCCACTCTGCAGCCGGCATCCCTGAATACATGGAAAGCTTCTTCAGCTTTTTCAAACGAATTTCTTCCGTGAATCAGCGGTCTTGCACTGTTGTGTACAGCAGGAGGACCATCGATTGACACAATTATGAATGTGTTCTCTTCTGCTAGTTCCCTCGCCAGTAAGGGATCCACTGGAACCCCTCCCGTGGCGGCGGACAGGTTTATTCTGGCGCCGCTGCTTCTCACCCGGCGGATTACATGAAGAACAAGATCTGGCCTCAGAAACGGCTCTCCCCCGTATAACAGAAGGTCAGCCGGCCCACTTCCCATCAGCTCAAGTCCCGCATCTATCTCCGCGGGGGTCATATCCCCCTGCTGAACATCCTGCAGAAAACAGTACCCGCAGCTTCTTACGCAACGTGTTGTCAGGAACATGCAGCCCATTATAATGCCGCTGTTCTCACCGGCTTTTCTCCGGTATAAAGCAAGCAGTTCCTGCTCACGTTCCGGAGAAGGGCATTCCTCAGGAGAATTGTAGAGTTCGAGAGTAAGGGAATGAAAGTAAACCTTTTCACCACTCACCTCGTAAGCGTGCAGAAACGATGATACGCAGCTCATTCCCCGAATTCCGCTATTATGGTACAGAGATACGAAGCGTGTATGTAGTCGTCTCCAGACAGCACGGGTTTCTGAGCAAGTTCCGGCACAGAATGTTCGTTCTTCATGAAGCAGTAGATGTCAGGTTCGGATTTCCCCGTATATAGCCGTCGTCCGGAACAGCCTCCGCGGCATACATCATACCAGTCGCAGCCATCACAGAACTCAGGTATGGTAAGTTCGCAGCCAGAGGGAAGATCCATCTCCCCGGAAAGGAAATTCTCCATGGTAACTGGACTGTGATCCCAGTACACGCAGGGCATGATCTCTCCGCCTGGTCTCAGCCGCAGGGAAGACACACCGCAGGGACTGCCTTTCATGGAGATCTCCCTGGAACTGTTTCCCGCCGTCAGCGCCGCGTTTACCACCGGCTCGGAGCAAGCAACAGCCTCAGCTTCAATGAATAGGTTCTTTATGGCTTGCCAGAAGGAATCGTAATCAGGCTCATATTCTTTCCCTTTGATAGCCTTGTATACATTCACCCGGAGTGACACACCAAGGTTCCTGCAGAGGGAGCACATTTCCTCCATCCGGGAGGCATTCTGCTTCATGAGGCACATAGCAACAGAAGCGGTAACACCAAGTGATCTGCACCGCTCAATTCCTCTGAGTACCATATCGTAGGCACCTTCAGCCCGCCAGCTGTCATGCAAATCTCTCTGTGGAAAGTCCAGAGAGAAATCCACATCGTGCAGTCTTTTAATCTCCTCATCCGACATGGCTTCAATACTGGGGCCAGCCGTGGTGAGAGCAACCGGAATATTCAATCTGAATAATTCATCAAGAATATTGTGAAAACCGGGATATAGACAGGATTCACCGGTACCTAGATTTATGGATTCCACACTGCACGAGGAAAGGAAACGGAACAGCATATCGCTGTCCATTTCCACAGGATTCTGTCCTCCTCCTGAATAGCAGTGTCTGCACGAAAATGTGCAGGCTGAAGTAAGTCCGACACCTAACGCAATACTGCTCATCTATTCCCCTTCTAGAAAAATGTCAGGTTGCGCCTATGATAGATTATCAGCGCACTAAGGGCAATATTCGCCTGATGGAGATAGCCCCTCCAGTCAGCAGGTATATCAAAGAGATCGATGGTCAAAGACCCTCCGTAACCCGCTTCAGCCAGGCCACGGAACAGATATCCCCAGTTTATATCCCCCTGACCGGGGAGCAGGTGTCTGTGTTCCGAACGGTTCATTCCTTCCACATGCACATGAAATATCCTGTTTCCCAGGGAACTGATATTTTCAACCGTACACCGCTCCTGAATATGGAAGTGACCGGCGTCCAGATTGATACCTGCAAGGGGTCCCAGGGAAGCTATATACATGTTGAAGTCGTCAATGCCGTCAAGCACAGTATCAGGTTCCGTTTCCCAGGCCGGTTTAATATTCAGCCTGCAGCACAGGTCATAAAGATCAGCCGCTTCCATGAGGAAACTTTTCCTGTCCCGAACGGGAGACCCGAGTACCGCCACGGAAACGGAGCATTCCGCCGCCATCCTTATAGCCCGCTTTCCGTATTTCAGCCTTGTGACTGGATCGTCATTTTTCCCATGATAGCTTACTGATGAGATATCCAATCCCATTTTCCTGGCCAGTTCGAGAGTATCCGGTGAAGCTTCAGGGTGCTCAAGACAGAACTCAACAGTCTGATATCCAGCCTGGACGATACCTTCAAGAGCTTTTCTCAGAGGCAGATGACTTAGACCGGACGTGCGGAATCCGATCTTCTCAAACATTTTTTATCCGAACCAGACACTTTGTGTGACAAACAGCCTCGCATGGAGGTTCGCTGCATCTGAGGCAGGCGGACGTGAATCCCGGAGTCCACTCTCCGTCCTTCAAACGAACCACCAGACCGTGAATACCGGTATGAGCCACACAGGCCACTGCGCAGGCCCGGCAGCCTGTGCACCATATGGTTCTTACATCCTCTGTAATTCCTGATTCAGCTGCCCTGCTTCCCGGCACATTCCCGTATTCTTCCGGAGCGTCAACAGGTCCGGTGATCCGGCAGGGCAAACAGCGGAACGGATATCCGAGCCCCCCTCTTCCGTGCATTCCGGAAGTAAGCAGGTCATTCACATTCAAGCCAGGACCGTTCCAGCCATGGGCAGCAGATATTACACCTTTTTTTATCAGTGGTGAAGAGATGACAACTCTTTTACAGCTTCCCCATGGTGATTCAAGAAGCACCCAGTCGCCGGAGTTGATCTCATGCGGCATATCATCAGGGTGTATCTCAACCGCGGGTAACGGTTCAAGTTCACGCAGGTGCTGAATATTCCGGTGTTCTCCATGGAAATAGAGGGGGCTTCTGGCTCCTGAGGTTAGCTTCAGAGGATATTCCCTTCCCGGATTCGATGTGGGGGGAGGAACATACCAGGGAGCAGGAATCAATCCGGACATTTTCATCAGTCCGGGCTGCAGTTCTATTTTCCCGGTGGGTGTATTAAACCTGCCCCTTGAGAGATGCTTGCTGTATTCAGTTCCAGGCATGAGCCACCCCTTCCGGCACAGCTCGCTCCAGCTATATCCGGAGGGTTGAAGGATATGATCATACCACCCGGTCACATCAGACCAGGGAAAGTGCTCCTCGGCAACGATTCTGCCAAAGGAAAGGACAACATCCATGTCCGAACGACTTTCACCAATGGGATCTATCACTCTGTCGAAAGCCGCAAGCTGATACCACCAGTTCCGAATGCCCGAACGTTCCAGACAGGTACATACGGGAAGAAAGATATCCGCCAGTTCATTTGCAGCAGGACTCATGAACAGATCGACCATTACTGAAAGTCCTGTTCTGCTCAGAAGATGTCCCACCCGCTTCGGCTCAGCAAAACCGTTTGCTGTCAGCCCCGTTCCCTGATACCATGCGCATTCTATACTGCGACCTTTCTCAACCTCATTCAGCAGAACATCCGCATGTGCATAAGGAACTCCGCAGCCGATCATGGGATATTCCGAAATACCGGTTTTCGTTTTCTGAAGATCTTCCGCCAGATCTCTGTCCACACCCCTTCTGCTTATCCCGAAGGGGTCAGTCACAATGACATTCCCGCCGGGTACATCAAGATTTCCGGAGAGGACAACGAGCGAGGTCAGAGCGTGAGCAGTTCCAAGAGCTGACGGAGACATATCCACTGAGACACCCCAGTGGAGTGCAGCTGGTTCTGATCGACCGTACAGCAGAGCGGCACTGACAATGTCCTCAACAGGAACTCCGCATTCAGCAGACGCCCTTTCGGGTGAGAAGGATTTCACCTGCTCCAGCACCTCATCCGCTCCGTTCACCCATTTCTCTGTGAATTCGGTCTTCACCATATCCTCTTTGAAAAGCACATGAAGAAAGGCCATGGCAAGAGCAGCATCCGTTCCAGGATCTATCGCAAGATGCACATCTGCTCTTCTTGCCATCCAGGTCTCTCTGGGATCCACAACTACCATCCTTGAGCCCAGTTTCAGACAGTGAACGATCCACTGTCCCAGAAAGCCGTCGGGATTGGAGTCTACAGGGTTTGAGCCCCAGACCAGAATGCACTCCGGAAGACGCCACCGGGGATCATTGTATCTCTGTGGAAAATACTGTGAGCAGTCGGCAACCATGAAACCGCCGAAGACTGCGTGTGTAACACTCATCCTGGGCATCAGGCAGGCGCTGCCGCTGCCGGGTCCCAGAGCGTAGTATTCGGAACTTCCAAAACCATAGGCAAGGCGGGAGAGCCAGGGACCGATATCCCTCCCGGTACCCTTGCAGAAGATTACGCTGGAAGGACCGTGCTTATCCCTCGCTTCAAGAAATGCATCCCCGGCCATTCCCAGGGCTTCTTCCCAGGATACTTTTCTCCAGCCTGCTCTGTTTTTTATCAAAGGGTACAGCTGCCTGTCAGGATGATAAACCGTTTCCGGGAGAGCAGCCCCTCTGGGACACAGAGACCCGCCGTTAAAAGGGTTCGACGGATCCCCGCGGATTTCCACGACTCTTCCATCGTCGATCAGCGCTATTATCCCGCAGCCGTTGTGACAGCCGGGAGGTGTTGTGCAAATGGTTCGTACAGTCCGTAAAATGCTCATACTCCCTCAGTATTATCAGATGGAATATGCCTGATAGGAGCTTCAATGAATAGTACTGCATTCCCCTTTGGATGCAATGCGGTGTTTCTACTGTACCGGGATCGATACTCTGGCATTACCACCATCCCTGTTGGAGAAGCATGCTGTCAGGTAGAATCAGATCAGAATCATCATATGGACATTGAAGATTAAATCTTATATAACAATATGTATCATATTATTACATCTTACTGGATTTTAGGAATGCTGTTGTTCACTCTCAATATGAAACGGAACCAAAATATGAAAACACTAACTTTTGTTCTTCTGATTCTCTGCGGAACCATGTTCGCGGAATGGATCGATTTCGGAATTGAAGGCATTGATCATGCCACACTCTCCGTTGTGGAATCCACTCCATCCGGTATGATTATTGATATCACTATTCCAGGAATCAGCATAACTCCTTCTCCGGAGAATGGCATTAATTTTTCAAACCTCAGTATTCCGGGAACCACAATTACAGCTCTGGAACCTGGCTACCCTATGTTTCCGAAAGTCTCATTCCTCGCTGCGCTTCCATCCAATCCATCTATTACGTGCACTGTTGAATCGATGAGAACAATCAGCCTGGGGCAGATCATACCTTTTCCCATGCAGCCGATACTGCTTGAGAATGCTACGGAATCAGCCGCTTTCACGTACATTCCGTCCGCATATGAAACCGGAACCTACCCTTCGGAAATAGTACAGTATAATGTTGATGGCATCCTTCGCGGCATTACAATGGGTCGATTTGTGATAAACCCCGTAACCTGGGACGCTGAAACAGATTTGCTCACCGTATACGCTGAACTCCGCGTCAGGATTGAATTCGGAGGCTCAGTAACCGTTGACAAAAGACTCTACTCACGATTCTTTGAACCGACTTTCAACCAGTCTCTGATAAACGCTGATATTCTCGGTGAACCGGACCGTACAGTGTATATGCATTCAAGCGGTCCTGTCTATGCCCATTCGCGCGAAGAGGCAATGGATTTAGATGGCGCTGATCTTCTTATTATAGCGGGTGATGATTTCGTAGAAACGATGATTGAGGATTTCGTTACAGCGAAGTTCGAACAGGGTTATCTTCCGGCAGTCGTCTCGGCAGGAACCTGGACCTATGCCGAAATCGCTGAATACATAAAGATCGCATACGATACATGGGAACTTCCACCCTCGTTTATTCTTACAATCGGAGACGGGCCGGAACTCACTGCATACTACGCTCCTACAGGTATCTGGAGTGATAATCGCTACGCCTGTGTAGATGGTCCCGATTACATGGCGGATATTTTCCATGGCAGGTTTGCCACGCCGACGGATTACTATCCGAATGTACAGGAGAAGCAGCTTAAATGGCAGTTCGATCCGGTAATGAATCTGGATTTCTGGAACAACATATTATGTGCAGGAGCACTTGAAACCGGTGGTGATAATACCGCGAACAGATGGTTCCTTTTTACATGCGAAGCTGTTCATGACACCTACGAAGACCTTTTCGGGAAAACAGCTCACCGCATGTATCTGAAAGACACTTCCGCTTCTCCGCCATATTATTACCATCCTCACCTTCCGTCAGCAGGCCAGGAAATACCCTCTGAAATAACTTACACCGGATCAACGTCGGGTGTTATAGATGTATTTAACAATGGCGTATTTATGGTACAGCACAGGTCACATGGCTCTGTAACAGGATGGAGTACTCCTTCATTCCAGATATCGGATTTTTCAAGCCTTACAAACGGAGACAATACTCCAACAGTCTTCAGTTTCAACTGCAGTACAGGAAAATTCTACAATGAAACATGTTTTGCCGAGTGTCTGGTAAGAATTGAAGATGGGGCGGTCATGGTTGTCGCTGCCTGCGGATCATCTTACAGCTACTTCAACGATTATATGATCTACGGCTGTCACGCAAGTTTCAATGATGATTTCATTGAACCTCCCTACACTTATACGAATCCTTCCGGAGGCTACCTCGCGGGACAGATGATGACGGATGGAAAACTGGAGATGCAGGTTTCCGCCCCGTTCAATCCTTACGGCAGCTGGGAGTTTTATGCAGAAGTTGAATGGGATCTGTTCCTTGTCTTTGGTGATCCCACAATGGACATGAGAACAAAGGTTCCGGTTCCACTCAGCGTTGATGCGCCGCTGACTCTACCTGAAGGTTCTACCGAAACAGTATTCATCGTCTCAATGCCTGATGAGGGAGCAACCGAAGGAGCGCTTGTCTGTCTTCGCAAAGAGGATGAAAGCCTTTATGCAACCGGTCTTACCAACTCATACGGACAGGTGACACTCACCTTCGATCCGATTGTCACAGCGACACAACTGGACTGGATGGTTACCGCTCATAACGCTCTGCCGGAAACTGGCATAATCAACGGTGTCGGAGTAGCAGAGCGGGATGGAGCTGTCGAGATCAGCATCGGCACACCGTTCCCAAATCCGAGTACCGGTATGATTCTCTTCCCTGTTTCACTTGATATTACAGAGAATTTAGAGTTGACCATATACGACCTGTCCGGCCGCGCGGTTGAGACCGTTCACTCCGGCGAACTGGCAGCCGGTACTCATGAAATCGTCTGGAATGGATGTTTCGGTGATAATTTTGCTCCTGCGGGTATCTATCTTGCAAGATATGTTACGGGAAATGGAAATACCGGAACTCTCAAGATTGTTCTTATGAAGTAGTTTACAGAATAGCTGGTTCATGATCCCGCTCCGGACTCTCCGGGGCGGGATATTTTTTGTATACTAAACACATGATTACCGGCTATAATCCCGTTTCAAGAACGCTCACCACAGGTATAGGAAACCTGATAGATCTTATAAGGTTTCCCGATACTCTGGTCCCGCCCGAACACCCGCTGAATGTTAACAGAAGACAGAGGGCTCATATCAGGTTTCAGAGGAAGATGGAAAAAGAGGGCTGGAAAAAGGAGATTCCGGTTGAACTGAAACTGGAAGTTCATGGGATCAATTTCCATATAAGAGGCAGGCTGGATCTGCTCCTGGAATCGGATGGGAATTTTGTTCTTCTCGAAGTTAAGACGATTCCCTTTCAGCCGGATTTTGAAGACCCTGTTGACAGCAGGATCAGACATGTGCTGCAGCTCTGTTTCTATGCAAAAGCACTTGCCGTCGAACGACATATATCCCCGGAATCAATTAAGACAAGTCTTGTCTACCTTGTAATGAAAACAAAAACGCCTGAAAGATATGATTTCCCGGTTGATGTGTCTGGAATGCAGGTTGAAAAAGCCTGGCTCAGGCATCTTGAGAGTATTGCGGATTATCTGAATGAAGAGGACGGGAGAAAGAGGGAACAGGTTTCCTCTCTTGCGAATATCAGTTTCCCCTACAGTTCTTTCCGGACAGGTCAACAGGAAATGGTCGATGATGTGAGATCCGCCATAATCGATCAGGCCTGTCTGATGCTTCAAGCTCCGACGGGCACCGGAAAGACAGCTGCGGTTCTGTTCGGAGCTCTTCAGGAAACAGTTCCGCGAAGATTAACACTGTTTTTCCTGACTGCAAAAAATACTCACAAACAGATTGTTGATGAAACTCTCAGGTTGATTATCAGCGCAGGACTTCCGCTTCGAGCGATATTCATTACGGCGAGAGAGAAAGTGTGCCTGAGAGGAAGATCATCCTGTCTGCCTGATGATTGCCCTTTCGCCTCAGATTTCGGGAGAAGAGTAAGAGAATCAGATGTATTGGAGAATCTTCTGAATCGAAAGGTAATAGGCCCGGATAGTCTGGTGGAAATGTCGAAGAAAGCCGGTGTCTGCCCGTTCGAACTGCAGCTGATTATTTCAACAAGATGTGATGTAGTAACATGTGATTACAATTACGTTTTCGATCCACATGTCTACCTCAAACGGTTCTTTATGGAGAAGCTCACTTCAGGTATATGCTCCCTCCTGATCGATGAAGCGGCAAATCTGCCGTCCAGAGCAAGGGATTACTATTCCCCTGAAATAAGGCTATCCTGGGTCGAGCAGCTTCTGACTGACCATCAATGTCCGAAGCACAGAAGAAAACTGCTCGAACCCTGGGAAGAGAAGTTCCGGGAATTTAACAATCTTCTGAAACAGAACATCAATCAGGAGTATGAACTCCCACCGGATACGGAACTTTCACTGCATGTTGAACGATGGATAAATCATTTCATTGAACTGAAAGACGCTCCGGAAGAACTCAGACTGATGTTCAGATCGATCCTGGATTTCTCGAAGATATCTGATTCCTATGACAGCAGGTTTCATCTGCTGTTCCGTGAAGAAGGAAACGACAGAGTTCTTCAATGGTTCTGCACGGATCCTTCCGAATTCCTTAATGAAAGGCTTCAAGCCTGTCACAGTTCCATCGCTTTCTCCGCTACACTCACACCATTTGACCATTTTAGAGATCTGCTTGGATTCCCTCCCGGACCGGAAACCAGAAATAGAATTATCTCTTATCCGTTTCCGGAAGAGAATCTTGGGGTTTGGATTGATTCGAGCATAGATACTCGATACAAGTATAGAGAACCGTCAGGAACACTCCTCGCCGAGAAATTAAGGAGTATCTATTCAAGCGTACCCGGTACATGGCTCGTCTTCTTCCCATCTTACGCATACATCGATCTTATCAGAGGATTTCTTGACGAAAGTTCCTTACCTCTTCTAATCCAGACTCCCGGGATGACCGGTGAAGAAAGGATTTCCTTCATCTCTCAAATAGAATCAGGTTCCCATCTTGTCCTTACGGTCTCGGGCGGGATTTTCGCTGAGGGAATTGATCTGCGATCAGATACTCTCAGAGGCGCTGTAATTGTGGGGCCATCACTTCCGGGAATGAACTTCCGTCTGAAGCTGCTTTCAGAAAGTTTTTCAATCCGAAATAGAAATGGTTTTCTTCATACATGGGCAATTCCGGGCATGGTGAGAGTAATTCAGGCAGCTGGAAGACTCATCAGAAACGGAGAACAGCGAAGGGCAATTATTCTTATTGGAAAAAGATTCACCAGATACCCCTATGTAGGTCTTTTACCTGAACACTGGTTCAGTAATGGATCAATACAGTTGTTGTCCAACGGATTGGATGATGTAATAGCGTTCATGAAATGAAGATGGCGATGCAATGCATCGCCATCTCCGGAATATTCTCAAAGCTTACTCAGTTATTTCTTCGATGCCTTCTATAACTTCACCAGCGTCTTCAATAACTTCTTCGACAGCTTCTTCAACTTCTTCTACAGCTTCTTCAACTTCTTCTACAGCTTCTTCAACTTCTTCGACAGCTTCTTCCAGGCCTTCCTCAGCCTCTTCAAGCGTTTCTTCAGTGGCTTCTTCTACAACCTCAGGGGTTTCCTCTACTACTTCAGTGGTTTCTTCGGTTGCTTCAGGAGTTTCGGTCGCGTCGTCAGCAGGCGTTTCACCACAGCCAGCTGCAAGAACAAGAAGGAAAGTCATAAGAATTCCTGTAATGAAATATCTCATATTAGCTCCTTTCAGTTTTCAAAATGATTTTCTATTCTAGAATTAATTATGTTGAAGACCCCCCGCTTCATACACAAGGGTAACCAATAAGACACGTTCAAGTTAATGTCAAGAAGAAAACCAGGCTCGCCGATCTACTCCAGGAAGAGGGTCTTAATATGCCCGAAAGTGGACTGATCCAAGGCAACAGGAGCCAGTTCCACCTCATAAATGATATCAGATGTCTGGTCTGACACCCAGAAGTTATTCCCGTCATACACAAGAGCCATCGCACTGAAACTGCCTGATATCCCACTCAGATCATAAACGTCGACAATAGTACCGGTAGTTGTTACTTCAACAATACATCTGTTGGATCCGGTGGTGAAATAGAGGTTGGTTCCATCATACGCCATATCTCCAGGGGATGAATACGGAATTGAAAAAGAACTCAGAACTGAACCACCTGTACTTATCTCGTAGATCGTCTGATTACCGCGACATGACATCCACAGGTTACTTCCGTCCCAGGTCAGCCCGATATCGTATGTTCCCGGACAGGTGAAAGTAGAAACATACGTACCGGAAGTCGTGTATTCATATACGTCTCCCGGAGATCCGGTACTCAGAAGGAACATTCCCCATAAGTTTGTCCCATCGAAAGTTGCGCCGCATCCGTTCTTACCGCCCGGTTCACTGGGCTTGAACTGGCTCAATACTGTTCCGCTGGTCGTGATTTCATAAAATCCATCGTAGTATCCGCCAAGAAGCCAGAGGTTCGTCCCGTCCCAGGCTAGCCCGTTTGTGTACTGATCCGGACTGCTGAAACTTGATAAAACGTTGACATCACCAGCTGCAACCAAAACAGAAAGAACAAGAATGACAACAAATACACCCCTCATAGCATCCTCCCCGTGCTTTTGTGATACAGCATGCATCACAATAAGAAACAATACTATCTTCATTATTGAATTGCCAGTGGTTCAATTGCTATGTAAAAGAATGCTGTACATGAATACAGCACTGTTGTATCTGCTCAATCAGGAAAAAGTGAGTTGATCTTCATTGTATTTTTGAAATGCACCTTCGCTATACTGTCCAGAACATCTAATCCGTATTTCTTAACGAATTCTCTGCAGACTGAATCAGTTACATTTCCTGCGCCCGGCATGGCTCTGATCTTATATCGATCCGTAATAACTTCCAGACCATCTAGATAAGCATCTCTCGCAAGGATTGATGCAGCTGCGACTGCTGTATCGGACTCCCCCCTTACGCGCAGATCAAGTTCGTAATCACCAGCTGGAAGCAGATACCTGATTCTCTTTTCAGGACAGAATTTATCGATAATAATTCTTGTTGGCTTCCGAACTTGCTTCAACAGGCGGGATATCGCTTCCGCGTGGCATTCAGCCAGAAGATCAAGACTGTTTTTTCCGGATAATTTCAGCTTATCGAATCTTTTGTTGTATTCGGCGGGATTCACTGAGATCACAGTTGAAAAGTTCAGCGCTATACTCCGTATTTCTCCGGCGTATTTCCTTATAATTTTGTCACTGAGTTTCTTGGAATCAGTAACACCAATATTCTGCAATTTGGCTGCGAAACTGGTATCAGCATACACCGCCGCTACTGTCAGCGGTCCCATGTAATCCCCTTTTCCAGCCTCATCGGTGCCTATCCATGTTTCATCCGGTTGCTGGGTTTCATCGTTTGAGAGCAGATCATTAATTCGATTAATGAGAACTATGTCACCACCGGCTGGAATTATCGTGAACCCATTTTTCTTTGAATAATAGAAGTTGAATCCGCAGCTGCCAGAACCATCAGTAAACTTGATCTGGATTCCATTTACCAGATCCCGCCGGCTTTCCAATTGTATCCCGTCTTTTCGAAGAATCCTGACCACGTTATCAGCCAGTTTTATCAACTCGCTCAAAAAGGTCACTCAATCTCCGGAGAATACACGGAAAAACCAGGATTTTCTACCTCAATTGGAGTTCCAGTGGTGTAATCCTCGAGAACACATACTATTTCTCCAATAACAATAGCGCTTCTCATAAGAACAGGCATATGACGTTCATCATCAGTGAGCCATACCCAGATTTCCCCCTGCTGATCAAATAGCCCCTGCGAGCGAAGTTCAGGCTGAACCATGATGCAGTCGAACTCACCGGCCGGAACTCTGATATGATCACGCTCATACACGACTATTTTCAAAGGGTAATTGTCGTTATCGATATGGCTGTCTATATAGTAAGAGTTTCCAACTTCTAGAGGAAGAGTTCGCGCGAAGTACAGGCAGCTCAGAACGTCAAGCGCGTGGGCCGGGATTTCCATCGCCATAAGTGAGGAATCAGTTTCTTCAGGATAGTAGACCATTCCAGCATCCTGATCGAACAGGACTTCTTCCTGATATCTGAAATCCCCCTCATGAAGGTTTTTATAAAATCTCAGTGTATGGAATTGGACAATATCAAGAAAAGCCTCATTTAGATCATTAACTTCGAAGAAAGTGCTGAACGCAGGATTGGACTGAGCTGTCGCAGATATTCTGTAAGCCAGTAATCCATCGTACTGTTCGGGGCCTGTTACAGCCAGAACTGCAGTTCCAGCTTTGAGTATGCCATATTCAACACTGAATTCAAGCCTTTCTCCCGGACCGAAAGCATTATTTTCTACATACCTGGGAAGATATTCATCGATTGAGACAACTTCAGTTGAATCAGAATCAGTAAGAATAAAACTTATAATAAGGAATAATACTATCATATGTGCTCGCTTCCTTTTTATTATAGTACTCGCAGATCGGAAAGATGTTCCTTCCCGGAAAGTGTCTGCAGGATTTCTTCCCATATTTTCCCGATAACCGGATAGCTGAATCGGGATACACATGTGTTCCTGGCTCTTCTGCCCATCCTCAGTGCCATATCGGGATTATCAAACAGGAAACCAGCCTGTGCGGCAAGCTGTTTGTGATTACCCGGAGAATGAAAAAGCCCGGTTTCACTATCATTAACCAGATCAAGAAGACCGTTTGTCGCTGCTGCAAGCAAAGGGAGGCCAGTGCTCATTATTTCCATTCCCGCTCGTGATACTACTTCACTTCCAAGGCTGGTCACAACACCGATGCCGCCCTCTGAGAGAATTTCCCTGATATTATCCACCCTGCCCGGCAGGTTCAGCCTGTTTTCAACACCCAGATCCCCGGCAAAAGCAAGCAATTCCTCCTGAGACTGCTGCGATGGAGGCCCTATAATAGTGGCACATACATCCTCAGGCAGCAGTGCAAGCGCACGGATCAGTGTTCTATGGCCTTTCATGGGGCTTAATCTTCCAATTGAGATGAGCTGGCGGGGGAGCGTTTCCATATGTTTCCCAGTAGTAAATAGTTCGGTATCGACAGGATGAGGAATAACTGCAATTGCTCCCTCCCGTTCTCCGGCATACTCTCTTTCAACCATGAAACGGGATGGAAAAACCACCAGATCAGTTCTGCTGTCAATGATTCTCCAGAGTCTGCCTGTACGCGGTTTTCTAATATCACATCTTATTCGAACCAGTGGGATATCGCTTGCTGCAAGGGCACACGCAGTCTGACCATCAGCTCTTGTTGTACAAATAACATCAGGATCGAAGCTCCTGATAAGTTTTTTCATTGGAACTAAACCTGTGGCTATCGCGGATTTACTCAGACGCAACCCGGCAACTTCTATTCCCTGCCTTGCAGCTTCAATGGAGACCGGACCACTCGGCTCGGCTTGAAGAAGTACAGTATGACCGAGTTCATTCATCATTCTAGCCAGAGCAATGCCTCCGGCAGCTGAAGCATCAACTCCATGGCAGTTAACAGTTACCAGAACTTTCAAGAAATCCTCCCCTGGTTTTTTCTTCATGGTTACTCTTGTATAATCGTATCTGTTAATGCTGCAATATACTAAAGGAAAGAGATACAGATGAAACGCTTCCTTCCATCGGATAGAATGACTTCTATTAAAATGCCGCCCATATCCTCAATAATGCGCAGAATATCACATCTGCGATCAGAGGGAAATGTAATCTACAGCATGGCTCAGGCTGTACCATGGTATTCACCTCCAGTTCTATCTCTTGAAAAGCTCGCTGATAAACTGAGTGATCCATCTATTCACAGATACAGCCCGGATCCCGGCTACCTATCGGCAAGGTCTGCGGTAACCAGAGATTTCAGAAGGCGAAGATCAATCGACCTTGATCCAAAAAGTGAACTGCATCTTACATGCGGAGCAAGCCAGGCATTTCTAAGTGCCCTTCTGACCGCAACATCAGCGGGAGATACTGTTGCTGTTCTGGAACCGTACTATTTCGATCATGTGTTTGCCATCAGATTCAGTAATCTTGATCTTTGTTCAATTCAAATGATCGAGGAAGATGATGATTGGAAAATACCTCTGTATGAGCTGGATAAAGTCCTCCAGAAGGTTTCCGTTCTTGTCCTCGTCAATCCCGGTAACCCCACGGGGAAAGTTATCTGTGACAGTGATATGATGAGGATAGTGGAAATGACCGAGCATTCAGGTACGTTCCTGATCCTCGATGAAACTTATGAACGGTTTGTGTTCACTGGTGATAACTGGCATCCCTGGCAGGATGAACGTCCGCGACATGTGATGACTATCGGCAGTTTTTCAAAGAGTCTCGGTATGCCTGGATGGAGAATCGGATATTTGTTCGGTGCTGCTGATTTACTGATGCAGGCGCTCAAGGTTCAGGATTCAGTGGTTATATGCCCACCTTCCCCTTCGCAATTCCTGCTTGAAACAGCACTTCTGGAAGTGGACTGGATATCGAAGATGTCTGAAGGTGTGAAACACAGACTTGAACTCTGCAGGGAGGCTTTAAGAGGGAATACATTCCTTTCATGGCGGAAAGCGAATGGAGCCTTCTTTACGCTCGCCTCATATGAAAGCAGTATGACTTCGCAGGAAGCAGCAATGTACATTCTGGATAAATATGGCTTGGGCACTATTCCAGGGTCGGCATTCGGACCGTCCGGAGAAGGACACTTGAGGATCAGTTTCGGCTGCCTCGCGGACGGAGAACTGGAACCGGCAATGGAAATTCTTTCAGGAGTTACCTTTCCCGAATAACCCGATAAACCTCCCAACCCGCAAATCCAACAGGGTGAAAATCTGTTTTCTGCTATCATTCATTGTTCTTGACATCACCTCTGCGCCCCGGATATCTTGCTTCAGAAGGCAGATAAGGAAATAGTGGAAACCTCGTTTACTCCGAAGTGAAAATCAGTTTTCTGTCATCTACCTGAAACCGGGATTTGAGGTTTGTATGTCAAGAATTAGAATAGGTATTCTGGTTGTAGCAGGAGTAATAGGAGGATTTATTCTGACTGTACGTGATATAGGTGAATCAATTGGAACGGTTACATTCACCCAGGCCACTCCCCCGGAACCTGTTGAAGCAGATTTTTACGAGAAGCTTGAATATGAAGCGACAAGATGCGATCTGTGTTTCAGGAAATGTGTTATCCCTGAAGGTGAAAGAGGATTCTGCCGGAATCGGGAAAATCGGGGCGGTACCCTCTATACGCTTGTATACAACATGCCTTGCGCTTTACAGGTTGATCCCATCGAAAAAGAACCGATGTACCATATACTTCCCGGAACATTCATTTTCTGTATTGGAACAGCATCGTGCAATTACCGCTGCCTTCACTGTCAGAACTGGCATATGTCGCAAAGAAGTCTGGAAGAACTTCAGAATTACTATGTAACACCATCGCAGATAGTTGATATGGCCGTTGAGCATGGATGCAGGACTGTATCCTTTACATACAACGAACCGACTGTGTTCTATGAGTACATGTACGATATAGTGAAACTGGCAAAAGAAAGAGGACTCTTCGCAATTTTCCATACAAACGGGTCTATGAACCCCGAACCTTTGAGACAGATACTCGAATATGTTGACGGTGTAACCGTCGATCTGAAAGGTTTTACAGAGGAGTTCTACCGTGATGTATCGTCAGCCGGGCTTGATCACGTGCTCAACACCTTAAGAATAATAAAGGAAGAAGGGGTCTGGCTTGAGGTTGTGTACCTCGTCATTCCGACTCTGAACGATGATCCCGAAGAAATAAAGCACATGTGCGAATGGATACTTGAAAATCTCGGTGAAAGCACACCGCTTCATTTTTCAAGGTTCTTTCCTGCCTACAGACTGACAAGACTTCCCTCGACACCCCTCGAGACAATGGAGCAGGTTTACGAAATCGCTCGTGAGGTGGGTCTCGAATATGTAACGATAGGCAATGTTCCAGGCCATACGTACAATTCCACATTCTGCCCCGCCTGTGGAGAACATTTGATAGTCAGAACGCATTTCGAAGTACTCGAAAATAATATAGACGATGGCAGATGCGGATATTGTGGAGAAGAAATACCCGGTATCTGGGAGTAGAAAAAGAACCGGTCACTGTATTCAACAATCAGACAATGCTGGTGAGAACATGTACGGTTCAGCTAAACGGTTGAGTCTCGCGATAGTCGGAATGGGTTTCAGCGGAATTGTCGCTCAAATCCTGATTCTCAGAGAGTTGTTCATAACCTTTCTTGGAAACGAGTTATCAATCGGGATCGTTCTTGCCAACTGGCTTGTACTCGAAGCAATCGGTTGTTTCATCGCAGGAAAGATAGCGGATCGAATAAGAAACAGGATCGAAACTTTCATAGGCATCACTTTACTGTTCTCTCTTTCCTTTCCGGTGATGATCTATTTAACACGGATACTCAAAGAGATAATCGGAGTTGGTCCAGGTGAAGGACTGGGACTGCTTCATATACTGTTTTCATCCTTTCTGATCCTCCTACCTGTCAGTATACCTCACGGTGCTCAGTTCTCTCTGGGTTGCAAAGCATATTCGGATCTTCTATCAGGAAATTTCAATACATCCGGAATAAGACGGGAAAAAAAGTCAGCTTCACACGGAGCCGGTCCGATAGGCAGAATTTACGTTATAGAAACAGTTGGAACCATCTTTGGAGGGATCGCTCTTACATACCTGCTTATTCCGCACTTTCATTCATTTGAGATAGCCATCGGGACTGCTTTGCTAAACTCGTTAATGTGCCTGATACTGCTTGGGTCATTCCGGTGGAGGGGAACTCCTCAAAAGCTGGCTGGTTATATAGCGTTGACGATCATGTTTCTATCTTCCTGGATGATTATCGGAGAGCAGGCGGACAGTCTTCAGAATATGTCAATAGAACATCAGTGGAGCGGTCAGAATGTAATCCATTACCAGAATTCTATTTACGGCAATATTGCGGTTGTTCGGAGCGGGGAACAGTATACATTCTTCTACGATGGTGTTCCTTCCGTTACTATTCCGAATCCGGATATAACCTTTGTGGAAGAACTCGTTCATTTCCCAATGCTTTGTCATCCTGATCCGAGAGAAGTGCTTGTTATAGGAAATGGAGCCGGAGGTATTATCAGCGAACTGCTGAAATATCCGGTTGATCGAGTTGAATATGCCGAACTCGATCCGCATTATCTTCAGGTAATCGGTCTTTTTCCAACAGAACTCACGCGGAGGGAGCTTGGAGATGAAAGAGTAACTGTCAGTTACATAGACGGCAGACTTCTCATGCGGGAAACATCAAGCACATATGATGTGGTTCTGATCGGGTTTTCCGATCCACAGACATTGCAGCCAAACAGGTTGTTCACCGAGGAATTCTTCACTCTTGTCAGGAACAGACTGAATAATGATGGGATTCTGGTCGTAAGTTCATCGGGGTCTCTGAGCTATATGGGAGATGAACTGAGGGATCTCAACAACTGTATCCTGAATACTCTCAAGGCTGTTTATACCCATGTCCTCATAATACCGGGGGACGGCAAAAATCTGTTCCTTGCTTCTTCATCTGAGGCAATAACAACGATAGATCATAATCTGCTCAGCGATCGACTTTCACAGCGAAATATCAGTACAGATCTCGTTACGCCGGGATATATAGCGTACAAGCTTGAATCCCGGTGGCTGGATTTTTTTATGACATCCATCGAAGGCGCCACGGAAGAGATAAACCGGGATTTCCGACCCATAGGAGTATATTACGGTTACTCTTACTGGAATGCGCTATTCTCGCCATCACTGAGAAAAATCTGCGGATGGTTCGAAAAAGTAAACACAAGCATGATTCTCATTACTACCGCTGCTTTTGTATTGCTGTTCCTGCTTCTCAGTCATGTATTTCCGGGAATTACCCGCGCCTGTGTGCCTTTTACCGTCGCTTCCACAGGTTTTGCGGGAATGGTTTTCAATCTGGCTTTGATCTTCACGTTTCAAACGCTCTTTGGTTACGTCTACTACCAGATAGGGATTATGGTAACAACCTTCATGGTCGGAGCCGCTGCAGGAAGTGCATTCATGACTTCCCGGCTGGAGAGGATCAGGAAGGACTTCGCCGTACTGCTTGGAACGGAAATAGCCATTATTACCCTTTCCGGACTGCTCACTCTGACATTTCTTCTCTTCAATTCACACATCGATTTTCCGGACAGGTCTTTTCTACTCCACGCAGTTTTTCTTTTTCTGTTTTTCCTAATAGGCGCTCTAATTGGCTTGCAGTTTCCACTGGCAAGCAAAATTCATCTGAAATCCTGTTGCAGCATTAGCAGAACAGCAGGATTAATCTACAGCTCTGATCTGCTTGGAGGCTGGACAGGCGGAATAATTGGTGGAGTTATTCTTCTGCCTGTGCTGGGACTTGTAGAAACCGGCATTCTGATCGTTTCTGTAAAGATAGGCAGTTTAGTTATTCTGTATTCGTCAGTAAAAAGAATGTCATTCAGAAGCGGGATCTGAATGTGATATCCTCAGACTGGTCCAGGTCACTCACAGAATTCGCGAACGCCCGGTGACCTTACCACAGGCAGGAGTGGACTCATGAGCGTTATTCTCCCTGCGGATCTTATCAGTTGCGTCTTACCTGCATATCTCACCAGCACTTACTGCGGTGCGCTCTCCAGCGCGTTTTGAATAATCTTTTGAAGTTCTTTCATAACGTATGGTTTATGGATAAATCCGGTCATCCCTTTACCGGCGAAGCGCCGAAATATCTCCTGTTTACTATAGCCGCTGGACATAATGATCCGGATATCACTCTTGATTCTACGCATCTCACGAAAGGCCTCTTCACCGTCCATATGCGGCATAGTAAGATCCAGCAGTACACAGTCAATCTCGTTGTATCTTGCACGGAAAATCTCGACAGCCTTCAGACCGTCTTCAGTCGTTATTACTGTGAAACCCAACCGTTCGAGCATATGTCTTCCGACCGCACGGACAGTTTCCTCATCGTCAACAATAAGAATCGTACCGTGTCCATGCCAATCAGGTTCCTTATCCGTTTCTTCCGCTTCAAGTTCAGGGAGTTCTACGTTAGCTGGAAAAAGAATCCTGAATGTCGTTCCTTCCCCGGGTTTACTACAGACTCTGAGAACTCCATTGTGTCCGCGAACAATACCCAGAACTGCTGACAGTCCCAGCCCACGCCCGGTAATTTTCGTCGAGAAGAAGGGGTCGAACAGCTTTTCTTTTGTTTCGCTATCCATGCCGCATCCAGTATCGGTCACCTCGAGACAGGCATACATCCCTTCCTGCAGGTTCTCGTCCATATACATTTCGAAAAGATAGGAACGGTCGTATTGAGCAAGTCCTGTATAAATCGAGATAATGCCGCTATTATCACTTAATGCTTCCGATGCGTTCATGATGAGATTCATGATCACCTGCCGGATTTGCGTAGCGTCAGCCATGATGATGACAGGAACATCAGAGAGGTTGTACTTCAGAATAGATTTCTTGCTGATCGAAACATCCAGGATGTGGGACATCTCACGAACGATTTCCGAAATATCCACCGGTTCAATGACAAAATGTCCTTTTCCGGAATATGCCAGCATCTGCCGACAGAGTTCTGCAGCTCGATGAGCCGCCATTTCAATGTCCTGGATGTTCTGACGTGCCGGAGATACAGGGGAAAGATCGAGCAGCGCAAGGTCAGCGTTGCCCAGGATACCCGTGAGCAGATTGTTGAAGTCATGGGCGATACCGCCTGCAAGCACTCCCAGACTCTCTAGTTTCTGTGTCTGTAAAACCTGTCGCTCGAGACTCAGATGTTCCTGTTCGGCACGTTTTCGTTCGGTGATGTTCATTATGACGCCCTGGAGAAACAGAGGGGTCCCATCATCGTTATTAATAATAATGGCTTCGTCCCTGAACCAGACAGCTTCACCCGTTTTCGAGATCATGCGATACTCGGATACAAACGGTTCACCGGTCTCATGGCAGTGTTTAATCTCCTTCATCACTCGGTCATGATCATCTGGATAAAGATGCTGATTCCAGAAGTTTGGATTGTCCGAATAGACATGCGGCGAAAAACCAAGGAATAATTCAATCTGGGGGCTGATAAAAGTTATTGTGCTGATCTCGTCAAGTGCAGCGGTATATGTGACTGCGGGCATTTGCTCGACAAGAGACCGGTAGCGTGTCTCTGCTTTCCGCAATGCCTCTTCCGCCATCTTGCGCTCTGTTATATCGCGTCCGGCGCCCTGGAATTCGACTACTTGTTCATCGTCATCAAGGATGGCTCGATTGGTCCACTGGTTCCATCGCATTTCGCCGTCGGGCATGATGATGCTGTATTCATGGGTAGCAACCGGGTTCTCGCTTCCCAGAGATGCGAAGTAATCCTTCAAAGCCTGTTGGTTTTCATCGGGGATTAAAGTCAGAAAACTGTGCCCTATCAGTTCATCGCGCTTCTTGTTGAAATAGCGGCAGTACGCATCGTTAACGAATGTTAGTGTACCATCCGGCAAATTACGGCATATGAGCTCGGTCTGGTCCTCGACGATACCACGATAGCGTTCCTCACTCTGTCGCAGGCGACCTTCCGCTCGTTTGCGTTTGAAGACATTTGCCGTCAGAGCAAGAATCATGAGGGATTGCAGCACAACGAAGGCAATCACCGTCCAGATATATGCTTTGTATCTATAGTATAGTGACACGGGTTCGTTGATTACGATACTCTCGGGCGGTAGATCAGATACTGAAATCCCGAAACTGTGCATAACACCATAATCGAACATCGGTACATTCGGGCTTTCAGTCAGTACAGGTATCTCATCCGCCGATTCACCTTTCAGTATTCTAAGGGCCAATCGCGCAGCGTGTTCACCCTGGGCTTCGCCACTGATCACAATCCCTCCCATAACACCGTGTCCTACAAACATGTCCCAGGCTGTGTATACAGGAGCATCACTGTTCTCCGTCACAAGCATCGTGTATTCTTGATAACTGAAAGTTCTTCCGACTTTATCTCGATAGAAAGACATGAGAAGAACAATTGCTTCATCGGGCAGAGTGTGAAGAGCTTCTATCAACTCTTCAGTGGTCAGATTGAACAGTTCAATGAATTCAATTCTATTGGTGAATTCCGGTGCAATTTCTCGGAAGCGTTCCAGGTTCCAGACACCTGTAGGCGTGCTGTCATTTACCACCACAACGTTTCGCGTACCCGGGTGCAGATCAAGTGCCAGTTCGATAGTGCCGCCCAGATCCAATGCCTCTGCCACACCTGTGATTCCGTGTATACCCTTAATCCGGGATTCCGAAAAATTATTCAGTCCGCAGAAAACGATGGGAACACCCGGAAAGAGCTGATCACGTTGAGTCAACATAAAATTCAGTGCATTATCATCGGTGGTAATTATGAGATCGAAGTGATCAGCTTCATACTTTGTCCTGTACAACTGTTCCAATAGAGGAAACATAGCCTCTGTTATATGAACCTTCGTGTCCATATACTCGATATGAATATTGATCTCAAAATCAGCTTCCTCGAGGATAGAACGAAGTCCCGCACTGATACTTTCAGTCCAGGTGAACCCCGGATGATAGGAATGAAGAATCAGGATGCTCGGAACATCATGTGTGGATCTGTATGGTGAAGTTAACGCTGTGCTGCTGATAGATACAACAGCCAACACGCAGAACAGTGCGGTAATTGATCTACTTCCCGAAGTATGCATAGACCATCGCAACATTCTTGAGCCTCCATACATAACAGCAAACAGGTTTTTCTCTGGTTAAAACCCTTTCTGTATGAACCCCTGATAGGCAAGCTTTACTTCCTAAGCAAGATATCCAGAAAAGGGAAGGGATGTCAAGACCAATAAAAAGATCTACCTGAGCATTTTCCTGTAGAGTCTTCTGGCTTCAAGCATGAAGTCGTTAAATCTCCCATCCTTGAAATCCGGAAAGCTGTGGTCAGGAGCAATGAATGAACCGTGACCGTACCTTAGACAGGTGTGAGCCCAGACGCCTCTGCCCATGTAGATCTTATCCGGAGCGCTTTTAAATGAAGCAAGAACAAGTTTGCCGAAATCAAGATAACCGGGGTCGATGTTCACGGTGCGATTACCTTTCCTGTCCAGACAGCAATTTTCAATACTTTCGCAGAAACATTTCCATTCAGCAAGCTCAGAAGCATCCAATAATTTACTGAAGCAGTACCAGCGCCTTGAGAGAGAAGACCCCATCTCTTTTTCGTAGTAATCCGAAAGATCAAACGGGTAAAGGGGACTTACCAGTTCTGCCTTTCCGAATCTGGATTCAAGCGGTATACATGTACTTTCCTTCAGTTGATCCTCAATAGAGATGATGCTGACAATAACTATTACCGGAAGAACTTCTACCTGTCCCGGCATAGCTTTCTCCATTCTTTTAGCGCAGCATCAGCAACAGTCCGGTTCAATCCGAAGTATTTCTCAATCTGTCCGGAGTAATTGTCCCGGAGTTTCTCGTTCTGTTTCCCCTCTTCGGCAACTATGCGGAGGTTCATATTGTGAGCTGATAACCGTCGATCTTCACTTCGACAGTTCAGATGAAGGCTGTTCATACCCGTAGCGTCGAAAGACATCTGCCAGTACCTTCTAAATTCCGCAAGGGTTACCGGTTTCAGCCAAACTTTATATCTCCACTGTTTATTATCACCCTCTATCGTATACATATCATATGACTTACCGTCAGATTCCGCTTCCCATACCAGCTTCTTATCGTATACATCAAGCCTTGTATCCTTTCCGGACTCCAGAGGTATCGGAACGGGAACAAGGTATCCGGGGTCTGCCAGAAATCGAATTCCATCGGGAGTAATAATGGATAGAGCACAATGGATATTCTTGCCATGCTGCATTTCAGCCATAACAGGATTGCAGGTATAACCTGCTGATTCAAGGATATAGCCAAGAGCAGCAGTAAGAGAGAAACATGTTCCTCCCGCTCCATTCTGAATGTGTTCACTGATAACGGTTCCAGGCTGTCTCAGTCTGCTTTCTTTCTCTGTGAGCTGTGCTTTGGCTAAAAACTTGGTTAGGTTTTCCCATGGTATATACGAAAAGCTCTGAACAATTTCCCGAAGGGAATCCTTTTTACCGTCGTCAGGAACCAGACCGAAGTAATCGAAGAACATGGCAGCTTCTCTGGCAATGATCTGATGGTCAGACATGTTGGATTCCTTTCATTTTGCGATAAAGCGGAGTGTGAAAGTTTAATGGACCGGAGACGTATTCGCAACCTCAACGGTTTCCTCAGGCAGATTTTCAAAACCAGAGTCTATAAAATCGGTCTCTGGGGTGGATTCACATGCCCCAATCGGGATGGCACTGTCGGGAGCGGAGGATGTTCGTTCTGCAATCCGGCAGGCAGTCGCCCGATGACCTTTAAAGACGGCATGTCAATCAATGAACAGCTGAAAGCCGGCTGCCGCTACGTTGCATCCAGGTACAGAGTAGACAGTTTCCTGGCATATTTTCAGGACTATTCCACAACTTACGCGGATACAGAAAAACTGCGTGAACTTTATTCAACAACGCTTGATTTCCCTGGAGTTATCGGCCTGACTCTCTGTACACGGCCTGACTGTCTGAATGCACAGATTCTTGATCTACTGGAAGAATTTTCGGAAAGGACATTTCTCTGGGTTGAACTGGGTGTTCAAACTTCGAATGACAGAATTCTTGAGGATATGAACAGGTGTCATACATCGAAAGACACTCTGACTGCAATGGAGAAGCTCCATTCAAGGAATATCCTTACTACAGCTCAGATGATAATCGGTTATCCTGGTTCCAGCGATGAGGATATCATCACTGATGCGGAATTTATTCGATCGACAGAAACCTCAGGTCTGAAACTCCAGAACCTTCATGTGGTAAAAGACACCGAGCTTGAAAGAATGTACCTTAACAATGAATTCAGCTTAATAACAATCGATAAATACATTGATAGAGTCGTTACTTTCCTTGAGTATACGGAACCGCGGGTCGTAATACAGAGACTGACCGGAGAGGCTCATCATGATCTGACAGTGGCTCCGAAATGGTCTCGGAACAAACAATCGATAGTAAACGGGATACATGAAGCACTCGAAGACAGGAACAGCTGGCAGGGCAAAAAACTCGGACATCCCAGAACTGCGCTGGAAGCTCCTTTCCCTAACATAAGGACACACTGGAATCTCAATTGACGAGTTGCCGGAAATCTCTGCTGTACTTAGATTATTCCTTCCGAATTCAATTGATTACTGTTATTCTGGATTCAGCATTAATCATTAAGCTGAACCTGGAGGTACCGATGATACAACGCTCAACAATCCAGTCGATTCTTGCAGGAGAATGTAAGGATAAGATTGTTACGGTCTACGGCTGGATCAGAACAGCAAGGATGGGTAAAAATGTAGCTTTTGCCTCTATTAATGATGGCTCATCTTCTTCTGTTCTTCAGGTTGTTTTTGACAGAGACAGGTTCACAGATGATGAACTCTCAGGACTTTCCACCGGTGCATGCATCAGGATCATAGGTAAACTGATTGATTCACCAGGTGCTGAGCAGTCACAAGAGATCAATGCTGAACAATTGGAGATTATCGGTCCTGCTGGAGATGATTATCCTCTTCAGAAAAAAAGACATTCCATCGAGTTTCTA
The DNA here is from genome assembly GCA_965372215.1 of uncultured bacterium. Classification (GTDB taxonomy): domain Bacteria; phylum Fermentibacterota; class Fermentibacteria; order Fermentibacterales; family JCC-6; genus Aegiribacteria. The sequence goes on from CBDVBK010000006.1 coordinate 35,086, forward strand.
AGAACAATTCCTCACCTCAGACCCAGGACGAATACATTCGGGGCTGTCTTCAGGATGAGTCACCATCTCAGTCTGGCGATCCACAAATTCTTCGATGAGAACGGGTTCTTTTACATCCACGCTCCGTTCATCACGACCAGCGATGCTGAGGGAGCCGGAGAAGCCTTTCAGGTAACCTCTATGCCCCTTGACAGCATTACACTGAAGAACGGTGATGTCGATTATTCGACGGATTATTTCAAGAGACAGGCTTTCCTTACGGTAAGCGCTCAACTTGAGGCTGAACCCCTTGCCCTGGCCATGGGAAAAGTATACACCTTCGGTCCTACTTTCAGGGCTGATCCATCTGATACACGTTTTCATACGGCGGAATTCTGGATGATCGAACCCGAGATGGCGTTTTTTGACCTGGACGATGATATCTCACTGATAGAAGATTTTATTAAATTTTCAGCCCGCTATCTTCACGAAAAATGTCCCGAAGATATTTCCTTTTTCAGTAAATTCTACGAAAAAGGACTCAAAGAACGATACAGAATGCTCATAGAAAGCGATTTCGCACGAATCACATATACTGATGCATTCAAACTCCTGAAAAAGAACAGCGACAGATTCAAAGATGTACCTGAGTGGGGAAACGATATTTCCACTGAATACGAGAGATTCCTTGCGGATTATCACTATGGATGCCCCGTTTTCGTAACCGATTATCCAGCAGCTATAAAACCTTTCTATATGCGGCTGAACGATGATGGGAGAACTGTAGCCTGTACTGACCTTATTATCCCCGATGTAGGTGAAATTGTCGGCGGCAGCCAGAGGGAAGAAAGGTTGGATGTTCTGAGCACACGCGCCAGAGAGTGTGGTATTAACTTAGATGATTACTCATGGTACTTCGATTTGAGGAAATGGGGATCTGCTCCCCATTCAGGATTCGGACTGGGGTTTGAAAGGCTGCTGATGTATCTCACCGGGATAGAGAACATACGTGACGTGATTCCATTCCCGAGATCAAAGGGGAAAATGACCTGATATTTGTTATTGCAGAAGAAATTGTATTTGAATAATTAGCGTATTGAAAGGGATGAAAAAATGGAACGGAAAATGATTACTATAGACGGTAATGAAGCTACTGCGTGGATCGGGCATAAGCTCAGCGAAGTAATAGCTATCTACCCGATCACTCCCTCCAGCGGCATGGGAGAGTACGCGGATGCCTGGTCCTCTCAGGGTAAGACGAATATCTGGGGTACCATTCCGCTGGTCCAGGAAATGCAAAGTGAGGGTGGCGCTTCTGCGGCTGTACACGGAGCGCTTCAGACTGGAGCCTTGACCACCACTTTCACAGCATCGCAGGGTCTCCTTCTTATGATACCGTCCATGTACAAGATCGCTGCTGAACTCACACCGGCAGTATTTCACGTTTCAGCCAGAAGTCTTGCATGCCAGGCGTTGTCAATATTCGGAGACCACAGTGACACCATGGGAGTCAGACAGACGGGTTTTGCCCTTCTTGCAAGCGCCTCGGCTCAGGAAGCAATGGACCTGGCAGTGATCGCGCATGCATCCACACTTAAGTCAAGGATTCCATTTATCCATTTCTTCGATGGTTTCAGAACCAGCCATGAGATTCAGAAGATCGAACTGGTTCCGGATGAGGTTCTCCGCAGCATGATGGACGATGAACTTGTAATAGCTGCGCGAAACCGTGGACTTGATCCGAATCATCCGGTACTCAGAGGAACAAGCCAGAATCCTGATGTTTATTTCCAGGGAAGAGAAACCGTTAATCCATACTATCTCGCAACTCCAGCAATAGTACAGGACTACATGGACAGATTCGCTGGACTGACAGGAAGGCACTACCATCTGTTTGATTATGTAGGCGCGCCGGATGCCGAAACTGTACTGATCCAGATGACCTCCGGCTGTGAGACAGCGCATGAAACAATAGAGTATTTGAACAACAGCGGTGAGAAGGTCGGACTGATTAAAGTCCGTCTATACAGACCATTTGATGCTGAAGCATTCCTCAATTCGATACCGGACTCAGTACGGAATATCGCCGTTCTGGACAGAACCAAGGAATCAGGCAGTCCGGGTGAGCCTCTTTACCTTGATGTTATCACTACACTCTGGGAAAATGGAAAAGGTAATATCAATGTGATCGGAGGTCGTTACGGACTCTCCAGTAAAGAGTACACCCCTTCGATTGTCAAAGCAGTTCTCGAAGAGGCCACCAAATCAAAACCCAAGAATCATTTCACAGTTGGCATAAATGATGATGTTACAGGAACCTCTCTTGACATTCCCGACTTCGAGCTTGATTTACCCTCGACAATTCAGGCTGTTTTTATCGGTCTTGGTTCTGATGGAACTGTCGGAGCGAACAAGAACAGTATTAAGATCATCGGTGAGGAAACCGACAACTTCGCACAGGGATATTTCGTATACGACTCCAAGAAGGCAGGCGCCAGAACGGTCAGCCATCTGCGATTCGGTCCTGAACCCATCAGACAGACCTGTCTTATTACTGCTGCGAATTTTGTGGGATGTCATCAGAGCATCTTCCTTGAGAAGTATGATGTTCTTGGATACGCGGCAGATGGTGCCACTTTCCTGCTTAATTCACCATTCAGTGTGGATGAAGTATGGAATAAGCTTCCAAGATCAGTCCAGGAAGCAATGATCGTAAAAAAACTGAAGTTCTTCGTTATAGACGCCTACAAGGTTGCAAAAGAAACAGGTATGGGTGTAAGAATAAACACTATCATGCAAACCTGCTTTTTCGCAATTTCGGGTGTGCTTCCCAAAGATGAAGCCATCCAGAAAATCAAGGACGCTATCAAGAAAACTTACGGAAGAAAGGGCGATGAAGTAGTCCAGCAGAACTACAATGCCGTAGATCAAACTCTTGCAAATCTCTTTAAAGTTGATTATCCGAATATTGTTACCAGCACCATTGTGATGCCCCCTACTGTTCCAGAGGATGCACCGGAATTTGTCAAGCGCGTAACCGCAAAGATCATAAGAATGGATGGCGACAGTATTCCCGTCTCCGACATGCCTGCCGATGGAAGCTGGCCCACAGGGACAACTCAGTGGGAAAAGCGCAATGTCGCGCTTGAAATCCCTGTCTGGGAACCGGATACATGTATCCAGTGCGGATTCTGCAGCCTTGTCTGCCCCCACGCGGCGATAAGAATGAAAGTATACGATAAGGAATTTTTGAGTAACGCTCCTGATACTTTTAAATCCACTGATGCCAGAGGAGCCAAATTCGAGGGGATGAAATTCACCGTTCAGGTGGCCCCCGAGGACTGTACGGGTTGCGGAACATGCGTACATGTCTGCCCGGCGAAGAGCAAGGAAGATCCTGAGAAGAAAGCCATCAATCTGTTCTACCAGCCTCCCCTTCGTGTACCGGAAAGGGAGAATTACTCTTTCTTCCTGGACATTCCGGATTTCGACAGGAAGAAGCTCAACGTATCTCTTGTCAAGGAATCACAGTTGCTTCAACCCCTTTTCGAGTACTCAGGCGCATGCGCAGGATGCGGGGAAACCCCTTATGTCAAGCTTCTCACTCAATTGTTTGGCGATAGAGCCGTCATAGCAAACGCTACAGGCTGCAGCTCTATCTACGGAGGCAACCTCCCGACCACCCCATACTCGAAGAATCATGATAATAGAGGTCCTGCATGGAACAACAGTCTCTTCGAAGACGCCGCTGAATTCGGTTTTGGATTCAGGCTGACTGCTGATAAGCACATTCAGCTTGCCAGCGAGCTTCTTCAAAGACTGTCTTCTCAAGTCGGTGAGAATCTTACCGAAGCGATTCTTGGCGCTTCCCAAAATTCCGAACAGGATATTGCGGATCAGCGGGGCAGAATCGCTGAACTGAAAAAGGCTCTTGCCAATATAGATTCGATGGACGCTCGACAGCTTGAAAGTGTAGCGGATTACTTCGTCCACAGAAGTGTTTGGACGATAGGCGGAGACGGCTGGGCTTACGACATCGGATACGGCGGTCTTGATCATGTCCTCGCACAGGGCAGAGATATGAACATACTTGTACTCGATACAGGTGTTTACTCCAATACTGGCGGTCAATGCTCAAAGGCTACTCCACTGGCAGCTGTTGCAAAATTCGCCGATTCAGGAAAAACACAGCCAAAGAAAGACCTGGCGATGCTTTGTATAAGCTACGGAAACATCTACGTTGCCCAGATCGCTCTTGGCGCGAATTATAACCAGACCGTAAAAGCGTTTGTCGAAGCTGAGAGCTTTGATGGACCGAGTATCATCATTGCCTATACACACTGCATTGCTCATGGCATCAATATGACATATGGCCTGGATGAGCAGAAGAACGCGGTCAAATCAGGCTTCTGGCCGCTTCTCAGGTTCGATCCGAGAAAGATCGGTACCGGCGAGAATCCTCTGACTCTTGACAGCAAAGATCCCTCAATTGCGTTCAGGGACTTCGCGTATAATGAAGCACGTTTCAAGAGCCTTACCAAGACAAAGCCGGAGCATGCGGAGAAACTTATGGAACTTGCGCAGGAAGAGGTTTCGAGGAGATGGAATATCTACAGACAGATGGCTGACATGACCTGGAAAAAATCCCATTAGAAGCCGGGCATAACTTACTTAACTAATTTGTCTGGATATTATCGTTTACTTCATTAAAGCCTTTTTGTGATATTCGCTTGGCTAAAATGTGGTGAACGGCTGGCTGTGATATTCCCAGTAGAATAGCAGTATCAGCTTGAGAGATACCGATTTCTTCGATTAGGATTCCCACAAGTTGGAAGCGTGCCCTCGAAATCGTAGCTGTCCGACAACCACTCTTTAAAGAGTTTATGTCAACATGAAAAGCACTACAGACCTGTAGTATTGCCTCTTCAATACTATCGTGTTGTTCTCGCCTGTTGCGTAAATGTGTACCTCTATGCTCTTGCATTATCCTGTACTCAGCAATTACAAACGCCTTAGATCCGAGGATTCCAAAGGATCCGGATTCATGTGATTCTTTGTTATCCCATTCTACCTGCGTAATTCCATCACGCCCTATTCTGAATGTACCGGTGGTCATATATTGATTCCTACTGACTGAGTAATCTCTTAGATATTCAAGATAAGCTGCTCTCCAATCCAAAGATTCCTGTTCGAAAATGCCCTTTATCAATGACTGTTCCATCCAATCACAGCGACGGGACCCAATTAGTGCAGGATGACCTGTCCATGGATACTGTGCCAACTCTGACAGAGAACGTACTATTCCCGCTCTGATGGGGTTGAGATGAATATAGCCGACAAGAGTTCTAAAGTAGTTCTTGTACTCCACGAGTATTGAATTGAATCTGCCCTGAAAGACGTGTCCTTTCCTGTCCATTCTTTTATTATAAGCAGCAGAAAATCCTGTAAGGAGTCTATGCATACTGCATGAAAGTGTCGCTTCAAGTGGTTCTGCAAGCAGATGGAAGTGACTGCCCATTAAAGCCCATGCATGAATTCTCAGCATACGATCATCTACCAGGGCAGAAAGCCTTTTGAGAAAGTCCTTCCTGGTCTCATCCGCCCCAAGTATGTAAATGCCCTCCACCGCTCGGGACATCACATGATGAAACGTTCCTTTTCTGTCGAATCGGTATCGTCTTGGCATACTTATATTGTACGAATATTTCAGGGATAGTTCAAGTGTCTGAATTTTATTATAGCTTCAGGTATTAATATGAATGAATTAGTTAAGTAAGTTATGCCCGGCATTGGTGGAGGCGGCGGGATTCGAACCCGCGTCCGAGAACAGGGATTCATCGGGTCTACATGTTTAGGCCGGATTAATTTCATCCTGATTCGGCTCCGGTCGGCCTTGTCGGACTAGCTCCCATTTAATCTCGCTGCTTACGTCTGAAAGCGGGGCTTCACAGCCAGCCTTCCTTCTTGCGCCCTACCCCCGATCGGAAGACAATCCCGGAGGGGACGGCTACTCCTGTTTACGGAGCAGCGTGCCGTAAATTATGCGGCAGTTGTATCTATCCGCCAGTTTTACGAGGTAGCGGTACCTCGACATGCAATCGGTGAATCACTTCTGAACCCGTCGAGACCTGTCGCCCCCACATCCGGTTCTTATTCAAACTATGACTATATTATCATATCTGTCAACCCCGGTTGCTCTTTCATGGACTTGCCAAATAGATAGAATTGGGTTATTGAATTGCTTCAAATTGAATTTCAAGTAATAGGAGAAAGAAATGTCCTGGAAATGTGATATCTGTGGTAAAGGACCTACTGTAGGGAATCGTGTCAGCCATTCAAACAGGCATACGAAGCACGTCTGGAAGCCGAACCTTCAGAATGCAAGAATTCTTGTGAATGGTAAAATGAAAAAAGTAAAGGTTTGCACGACCTGTCTGAAATCCGGTAAAGTACAAAAGGTCTGATTATTACATTAATCTTATTGAGGCGGGAATCACATGATTCCCGCTTTTTATGATTTATCAGTCCCGGGTTTGTCAGTTTCTTTTTCAAGAGATTTAATACGATTCTGATGACCAGTGAATGATGATTGGTATTCCCTGGCCAGCCTTGTGTGACCAAATCCCATATTAAGAAAATCCCACTCGAATGAAATATCGGTATCAAGCTCTTCAAGTACCCACCTGATACTGATACCAGCCCGTTTGAAAGCAGTATTCCAACCTACTCCGGAAAGTTTCTCTTCAAGCACGTAACTGGTTCTGTGATCTCCCCTTGCGAGCAGTGCTCTGATATGAGCATTTCTAGGTTCTTCATATTCAATAAATACTTTTTTAAGGCGTTTAAATCCTGTTTCAAGTTCCTTAATCCATTCTCTGAGATCTGTAGAACTTGCCATGGAGGACCATTGGAATGCAGTCCAGGGTTTAGGAATAAAGGGATTTACGCTGACATGTATTGGCAGAGATGTTCTATTCCTGACTTCTGACACAAAATCGAGAATACCCTTTCTGTCACTATCCATCTCAAACGGAAGTCCCAGCATGAAATGGATTATGATATCTGTCACATTATTTATAGAATGCTTCTCCACTGACTCGAACATCGTACTGTTTTCAAGTTTCTTGCCAATAATCTTTCTCAGAGAATCAGTTCCGGTTTCCGGTGCAAGAATCAGGGCTCTTTCAGAAAATCGCTGAGTCAATTCTTCAGTTCTATTTGAATCAAGTAACACATCTGAAAAACATGTTTCCGCTGTATTTATCATCCTTTGCAGATCAGGATGAGATCTGGGCGAACTTCCGAGAATGGTTATCCTGTCAATATCCGGAAGGTTTCTGATAGACTCCTCGATATCTTCGAGCTTACATTCCCTGTAAGGAAGACTTACATAACCTAACTGACAAAATTTGCAGTTATAAGGACATCCACGTGATATTTCCTGCATAACCGTCTCACCGCGTTCACATTCAGAAGATGTTATGCAGGATGTTGAACCCATTCCTTCAGATCCGGCCCACTGACGCATAATTGAATTAACCTGACCGGGAATCTCATGAACTGATGGTATATACATTCCAGGCAATGATGCCAGCCTTCTGAGTAATTTCTTCTTTGAAGCTCCCTGGGCACCAAGGCTCTTGATTGTGTCCAGTACCGGACCAAGGGAAGGTTCGGTTTCTCCAATAACAAATGCATCCATGAAAAGTGAAAGTGGCATCGGGTTCGCAGTAACGGAAATTCCAGTTGCAATTACAAGAGGCCATTTATCAATTCTGGTCTCAGATCTGAGCTCAATACCGGAAAGACTCATCATCTGTAGAATTCTGATATAGTCAGCTTCTTCTGATGGAGTAAAAACCAGCAGATCACAATCCTTTATTGATTCCCCGGTTTCGAGTGTTATCACGGGGTGATCGTATCGACTTCTCCAGTGATATTCATCGAGAACCGGAAAAAACGATCTTTCACAGCAGGTTTCAGGCCAGGAAGCCAGTTGCTGATATACACTCTGAAAAACGAGAGAGGACATAGCAAAACTGTATTCCCTGGGTGAAGCCAGTACTATTTCAAAAATTCCATGTTCTGAAACAGTCTGATGACATGTTTCCTTCGCAAGTATCCTGAGTCGATTCTCTTCGTAATGCTCGGCTGCAGGTTTTCGGCTCATATATATTACCCTCCATTCACGGATGTGGATAATATAGGGAAACAAATAGCATATAGCTAGATAAATAGGTTATATTGTTGTTATCATGTGTATTATCCCTCATCAAACCATTTACGCTATCGTCTGAGAAATGGCGGATGCTTCTTCCTTTCCTCTTTGTTGCTGGTTCTGGCAGCTCCAAGAGTAAACGGGATCGAGCTGCGTTCACCGGATCCAGACGATGTATTTACCTGTAATCTATCAGGGATTCTAAAATCCATCTCTTCTAGCTCAGTATCTTCCATTTCCCCGAACCCTGTCGCAATTACTGTTACCTTGAGTTTATCCCCCATCTCTTCAATCGTACTTGTTCCCAGAGATACATCCGCCTGAGGTCCAACGGCTTTTGTAACTATCTCCACTGCTTCATGAAACTCTGTAAACTTCATTCTCGAAGAGGCCTGTACACTCACGAGAAGTGACTTGGCTCCCTCAATTGAAACATTCTCAAGCAATGGATCTGAAATCGCTCGTCTGGCAGCTTCAGATGCCCTGTGCTCTCCGCTGCAGCATCCTGTACCCATCATGGCTCCGCCGCCAGTTGTTATAACTTTCTTAATATCCTGAAAGTCAAGGTTCATCAGACCTGGTGATAAGATAATATTAGCAATACCCTCTACAGCATCTTTAAGGGTTTTGTTACCCCTTTCAAGTGCGCCGATCAGTGTCTCGTCCTCACCTGCTTCACGGAGCAGACTATCATTCGGAATCACAATGAGAGTATCGACTTCTTTCTTGAGCGCGGATATTCCCTGTTCAGCTCTGATCTTCTTCACAGAGCCCTCGATTTCAAATGGTCTTGTTATCACTCCGACAGTTATGGCACCAAGTTCTCTTGCAATCCGGGCTACGACCGGAGCAGCTCCGGTACCTGTTCCTCCGCCCATCCCAGCTGTGATGAAAACCATGCTGCTGTCCTGAAGGTTTTCTTCAATTTCATTTCTGCTCTCTTCCGCAGAACTTTCTCCAGTTTCACAGTTTCCTCCGGCGCCAAGACCACCGGTCAGCTTGAGGCCCAGCTGAACTGTCAGATCAGCCTTGCAATTGTTCAAAGCCTGTAGATCAGTATTCATAGCTATATATTCTACACCGACTATGTTAGCACTAAGCATACGATCAATTGCATTACAGCCACATCCTCCAATCCCGGTAACTGTTATTTTGGGTTTTCCGCGGTATTCCTCGGTCACATCAACGATCTGAAGTCGAGGTCCATCCTCCTTCGGTATCATCATTCCTCCTTTTGTTTATTATCTCAATCTGTTAAATAACCCTTTTATACGAATAACTACATTTTCAATAGGATTCAGCCATTTTCTATACTCGTATTCGCTCTTCTCTTCTCTGGATAGAAGTACCAACCCTACCGCAGTAGCGAATTCGGGTGTTTCTGCAAGAGGTGAAGCCATATTCAGGCCTAATGATGTTCCTACCTCTGCCGGGAGCCCCATAACTCTTGAAGCCGCCCTGGTTATTCCATTAAGGTGTGATGTTCCGCCAGTCAGCACAATTCCTGCGGGTAGATCAGTTTGCTGTATTCCAGCCCTGTTGATTTCATTCATAATATCATTCATCAATTCATGAATTCGTCTGGAAGCAATACCCGAAATCATCTCGGATGATATGGATATGGAGTTTCTCCCACCGAAAGTACTGGCAGTTATGCTTCTCTCTCCACGTTTTTCATTACCTGAAACATCTGAGTATTCCTTCTTCAACCTTTCAGCCTCTGAGCGCGGAACGCGTAATTGCTGAAGATCTCTGGTTATTGCTTCACCACCGATGGGAATGACAGCAAGATGAGCAAGAGTACCCGAATAAAACACGGCGATATCCGTAGTACTTGCTCCAATGTCAGCAAGAGCCACACCAATTTCCATTTCATCTCTTGTAAGCACTGCTCTCGCTCCGGCTGATGCTGAAGGATAAATCCTGGAGATCTTGCGACCGGTATTATGTATGACCTGCTCAAGGTTCAGAATAGCTGATCTGTCTGCGGTGACCATATAAATGTCAGCTGTAAGTCTCTCTGCGCGAAGACCTATAGGGGGTTTGAACAATCTGTCAAAACCATCAATGGAGTATCCGCACTTCACTGTTCGAAGTACGATCGATTCGCGTGGAAGTTTTATCAGTTGTGCGGTTTCCAATGCATCTTCAATGTCCATCCAGGTTATTTCACCGGAGCTGAGATCTCCTTCTCTGTCGATATTCACAGTTCCCCTGCCATGCAGTCCTCTGACATGAGTACCACTGATCGACACAGCAGTATCAGATATTTCCCATCCGGAAAGCGATTCAGCTTCTTCCATAGCATTCACGGCTGCATCAGTTGCACCCTGAAGATCCACTATCATGCCAGAGCGAACACTATCCCCGGTACTGGCCTGACCTGCGCCGGTGATATGAAGAACTCCCTGATCATCTACTTCAGCAACAATGCATGTTACTCTTTCACTTCCTATATCCAGACCGGCAAGCACATTTCGACTCATGATGATTCTCCAGAGTCAATATGTTCTTCCGTATTTCTTCTGAGAATTGCCTGATTAAAGAATCTCATGTCCACCTGTTCCCATTTACCAAGATCTGAGATAGAGGCTTCTAGAAGACAATAATCCCTCCATCTCCCGGACAGATTATCAATTCCAAGGAGAACCTCACACCGATCGCTCAAGAAGACTGATAAACCCTCATCGGAATAGCGAAATACAAGATTGTCATATTTAAATTCCACGTTCTCAAACCATTCAGCGAGACTGGCAGAAACTGAAGTATTTATATTAGATACAGCATCAACGACAGGAATTGTATCTGTCAGGAAATTAGCGGGAAGATGCTCTCCTGATGATGAAATTGCTATCGTACCAGTGGAATCACTTACAGCAAATACGGGTTCAGCCAGTTCGATCCGCAGAACCAACCCGTTCAACAGTTCCAGACTGACTGCAGCAGCATCTATTCCGGGGATATCTTCAAGATGATCTTGAACCTCTTCAAGATCGATCTGCCAGATGGATATACCGAACAGAGGTTCAACTGCATGGCTCACTGCTGATGAATCAGATTGTCGTATCCCCCGTATTCGCACTGTAGCAAGGTCGAATGCCCCCCCCCTTTCGAACCATCTGTATGCCATCGCAAGCGCGAATGCGATAATACTGGATAATAGAAGTATCCAGATGATTTGTCTGCGCCGCACGATCATTCCCCACCTCTGACAATTCTTCTAGCATATTGATCCACACTTCCAGCACCCATGAAAACAATCACATCGACCTGTTTATCTGAAAGAAGAGATCTCAGTTCTTCGTGGACGCATGCATCACTGATTCCACCTGCTCTTCTGACAGCATCAACGATAAGGGAGCTGTCCACACCCTCAATCGGTTTCTCCCGCGCTGGATAAACCGGAAGAATCAGACTCCAGTCTGCCAATGAGAGAGCACGTCCCATCTCTTCTGAATGCGCAGCAGTCCTTGAATAGAGATGAGGTTGAAACACAACACAGATTTTTCCATTTGAAACCTGAGATACTCCCTGAAGAGCTGCTCTTATCTCATCATGATGATGTGCGTAATCAGAAAGCACGATCGCTGATCCGAATTCCCCTATTTTTTCAAGCCGCCGTGATACTCCCGGGAAATTCCTGAGAGCCCTGATGGAGTCAGCAACGTCAACTCCAACAGTGGAAGCAAGAGCAATAGCTGTTTCCGCGTTGCGGAGATTGTGCTCGCCTGGAACTGGAAGTATTCCGGTGATATCAGCTATCTGATATTCCTGTTCCCATGAATCAACTCTGATACACTTGCAGAAGATGTCACCCTTAGTTCCTGTTGTGATTACCGCTCGCCCGATCCGCTCAGCCCACCTGGCAAGATCTCTGTTTTTATAAGGAACGATTACCGTCCCGCCCGGACGGGTCATTTCAAGAAAAATACCAAATGCGACTGACAGAGCTTCAGGAGTGCCATAGCATTCAAGATGTTCTATTGCAAAACATGTTATCGCAGCGGACATGGGGCGAAGATGAAGGAAAGCTCTGTCGTATTCATCCGCTTCAACTACTGTCAGATCAGAACCGGAACGGAAATTGCCATTCCATTCCGAAACCTGCCCTCCAAGCATTACAGTCGGATTCAAATCTGTCTCCTGCAATATCCAGCCAGTCATGGCAGTAGTAGTTGTTTTCCCGTGGGCACCCGCCACAGCGAGCAGAACCGTATTGTTTGCCAGTTCTGCAAGTGCTTCACCACGCCTGAGAACTTTAATGCCTTTTTTCAGAGAGTGAACAATTTCCGGATGATCAGGCGGTATGGCTGCACTGAATACAACCTCTTCCACATCTCTGATATGATCAGGATCGTGTCCTTCAAATACTCGAATCCCCTTTGCTCCGAGATCGGAACAGTTCTTACCAGGATCCCTGTCACAACCGGTAACGACATATCCTCTGCTTCTGTACCAGAGAGCCAGAGAGCTCATTCCGCTTCCGCAGATACCGATCAGATGTACACTTCGAACCATCGTATCAACTTCCCTCGGACAACGCAAGAATATTCCCTGCGATAACTTTCGCTGGATTCACCGGCATCATCTCCGCAAGTGCGATTTTCATTTTGTCCATTTCAGGAGTATTCTCCAGTAATTCGATAACCATCTTCCACAAAGCCTCAGATTCCAGCCCGTCCTGATCTATTTCAATTGCGCCACCCTTTTGAACGATAGATGCAGCGTTCCATTTCTGGTGATTATCTGCAGCGTATGGGTACGGAATGTAGATTGAGGGAATTCTGAACCAGGATAGTTCAGCTGTTGTCATGGCTCCTGAACGTGCCACAGCAATATCAGCAGCAGAATAAAGCAGAGCAGGATTATCAATAAAATCAACCACTGTAATTCTGTTGTTTCCCCTTGATTCGAGTACTACCCTTTCTTTATCTCTGGAACCACACTGAAGAAGGGAGTGAACTCCTTCAGGAACCTGCAACGCTATATCATTAATTGCTTTTGCTCCCTGGCTTCCACCAAGGAACAGGATAACGGTACGGTCAGGAGGAATTCCAAGTTGACTTTGTGCCTCTCTTTTTTCAATCCTTTCGAGTGTTGATCTTACGGGATTCCCGGTTAGAACCACAGTCTTCTTCTTGAATCGTGATGAAGCTGATTCAAATCCGATAAGAACTTTATTCGCGAGTGTCGCTGCAAGTCTGTTTGCCAGTCCCGGAATGCTGTTGGACTCGTGAATCAGTGAAGGTATACCCAGTGATCTGGCAGCAACAATAGGAAAGAAAGAAGAGTATCCTCCAGTGGAGAATAAAACAGATGAATCAAGTTCACGAAGAAGCCTGCGGGCTCTGAAAAACGATCCGATCGCCCTGATCGGAAAAAGAAGCTTATCTGAGAATCCTCTGTCTATTCTTGGTGGGTCAAGTGTATGAACCATGTTTTCAAATCGTTCGTACATCCTTTTGTCAACCGGTCTTGGAGTCGCAATGAAATCCACAGTGGCACCTGGAAACTCTTCAAGGATAATTTCAGCAACAGCAATTGCAGGACTGATATGCCCCCCTGTTCCTCCACCAGCTATGGCGATTTTCATTTTTTCCCTCTTTCAACGGCTACTCTGGATACGATTCCGAGACTACCAATAGTTATCAGAAGATTGGAGCCACCCCATGAGACAAGCGGAAGGGGCATACCTGTGGAGGGAATCATCCTGGTCACAACAGCAATATGAACGAACATCCCAACCGCAATTGACGCTATCAACCCGCCGACAACAAGATAGCCAAAAAGGTAATCTGCGCTATCAGCGATTATCCATCCTGATGTCAGGAGCAGAAACAAAAGGATCAGTATTAATATGACACCGGCAAATCCTGTTTCCTCCCCAATAATTGCCAGTATGTAGTCAGAAAATGCTTCAGGAAGAAATCCTCTCTGCTGACGTCCCCTTCCAATTCCCCTGCCCATTATCCCGCCACTCCCCAGAGCAATAACGGCCTGTTCAGGCTGGTAAACAGAAGCCTCTGTAGCATCCCCTGGTGAAAACCAGCTTTTTAGTCTCTCTCTTCGATATTCCGACGAGAAAGCAACTACTGAAGCGAGAGCAATCATCAGGAGGAAAAGTATCAGCATATCTCTGAATCGCGCTTCAGCCAGGAAAAGTACTACAACCATCATGATAAGGATGTACATTGCGCCAGCGAAATCAGGTTGTAGAGAAACCAGGGCAGCTGGAAGGATTGCGAGGAATGCTAGCTTTATAACACCTATGCCGCTCCGTGCACGAATGATACCATCGGAAACCAGTGATGCGGCAAGCAGTATATAGGAAATTCTTGCGATTTCGGACGGCATGATGCGGAATCCCCAGGAAACAACCCACCTGGCAGATCCATTGATAATGGGAGCCCAGTGTGAGCCTTTAAGTATGAGCAGAATCAGGAGCAATACAACAGATCCCGAATACAGGATTGGAGATAGCTTCTTCAATTTATCCGAAGGCACTGACCAGGCGATAAGACCTACCAGAACTCCAATAAACACTTTCTTGATATGTTGAAACAGGAAGATTGTGCCGGAGTCTGAATCTGTAATCATCAGAGATTTGAATGAACTTGCCGTAAACACAGCCAGAGTTCCCAGGAGAAGAAGAAAGCCGGCTGTTATCAGCATAACGTTTCTCGCTCTTACGGCTTTAATGTTTTTCACTCAAGCCCCTCCACAAGGTCTCTGAAATGCTCTCCACGCTCTTCAAAATTCCTGTACTGATCGAAGCTGGCGCAACCCGGTGAAAGAAGCACAACATCACCTTCATCTGCAATGATTCTCGCTCTGGCAATTGCACTTTCCATAATTTCCTCAACGAATATTTCAGCAGAGCCAGCCCACACTTCCTCAAGTTCAGCAGCATCTTCTCCTATGAGTATCAGAGCTTTAACACGGTCACTGATAAGCTTTCCCAGTTCTCTGTAATCAGCCTTCTTGGCCTGACCACCTGCAATGAGAATTATGGGATTATCAAAGCTCTTCAATGCGACCAGGAGTGAGTCAGGATTAGTAGATTTGGAGTCATTCACATATTCGACATCATTGACTATTCTTACACGCTCAATTCGATGAGGAACTCCCGGGAAAGTAGTCAGACCATTAATCATCTCACCGGCTTCCAATCCTGCTTTCTTTGCCAGACATGCAACAGCAAGAGCATTGGCAAGGTTATGGGCGCCGGGAAGAGATATCTTTCTGGTATCCAATACAAACCGTTCCTCATCAGATCTTGCAAGGAAGAGTGAATTGCCTTCAATGAAAGCACCATCCCGAACACTTTTTCCAATTCCGAAGAACCATTCCAGACCCATTGTCCTGCCGGCAAGCGGTACAGAACCAGGATCATCTCTGTTAAGCACAAGGACATCAGTATCATGCTGGTTCATGAAAATCCCGGCCTTGGCGTTCCTGTAGCTTTCAATATCACCATGTCGCTGAAGATGATCGGGAGTAACATTAAGTATGGCTGCGGCAAACGGACGGAATATCTCGATTGTCTGCAGCTGGTAACTGCTTACTTCAACTACGAAGAAGTCAGCATCGCTGTTTTCCAGCACAGCAGTACTGAATGGATATCCCGTATTCCCCGCAACACAGGCATTCATTCCTGCCTTGCGAAGAGTGTATCCAAGCCATTCGGCAGTAGTCGTTTTTCCGTTTGAACCTGTTATTGCGATCACCGGGATCTCAGTATGACGAAAGGCCAGTTCGATCTCTCCGATTACTGGCAGCCCCAGCCCGCTTGCTCTTACGGGGACTTCTGATTCAGGGCTGACACCAGGGCTGATAACGAGCCCATCAAGGGATTCAAGACAGTTGATAATCCTGCTGCCTGTAATAATCCTGTCACAGGCTGAACAGGGTTCAATATCAGAGCGATCATCAAGTCCGGTGACGGAAAATCCTCTGCTTTTCAGAAGCGCTGCTGCAGCCCTGCCGCTAAGTCCGAGGCCAAGTACTCCTGCATTTCGACCACCGTCAGTCCAGTATCCCATGTATCACCTTATCTTCAATGTAGTAAGACCCAGAAGCCCCAGTATCGCAGCAATTATCCAGAATCGGACGACAACTTTGCTTTCCATCCATCCGAGCAGTTCAAAATGGTGATGAACAGGCGCCATTCTAAAAACACGTTTACCCGTCCGTTTGAACCAGCTGACCTGTATTACCACGCTCAACACTTCCGCAACAAAGACTCCGCCAACCAGGAAAAGAAGCAATTCGTTTTTCGTGACAATGGCCATTGACCCTATGGCTCCACCGAGAGCCAGAGAGCCGGTATCTCCCATAAAAACAGATGCTGGAGGAGCATTGAACCACAGAAAACCAAGGCATGCTCCCGCCATTGCTCCTGCGAATACTGAAACTTCACCAACACCGGGCAGGTAGGAAAACTGCAGGTAATCAGCAAATCTGATATGTCCCAGCAGGTAAGCCATCACACCGAAAGCAATGATGGAAACAAGACTCACTCCGGTAGCCAGACCATCAAGCCCGTCTGTCAGATTGACGGCATTAGCGCTCCCCGCCAGAACCAGAGCAACAAACAGGATGTACCAGATTCCCAGATCTATCCTTGTTTCCTTCAGAAATGGAACAGTTGTCTCGGTAGGGGTTATGTCTATTTCATCTTTCGATTCAAGATCAATTGTGCGAATAGAAGGAACAATCGATGGATAAGAAGGCTGATCTCCCGGAATTGCAGGGCTGAAGCAAAGCCATGCGCCAAGTGCAATGCCAAGTGCAAACTGACCTATGAGTTTGTACTTCCCGATCAGGCCTTTTGAACAGTGCCTGACTACTTTCAGGTAATCATCCAGTAAACCGATTAAACCCATCCATATTGTTGAGATCAGAACAACCATGAGTGCTCTGTTTCCAAGTACGCCCCAGAGGAGAACCGGTATCAGTACTGACATGAGTATGAGAAGTCCTCCCATTGTGGGAGTACCCCGCTTTTTTAAGTGACTTTCCGGACCGTCATCGCGAACAGTCTGACCTATCTGATGTCTTTTCAGAAACCTTATTACAGCAGGTCCTGCCACAAACGCAATTATCAATGCTGTTACAGTGGCTCCTGCAGCCCGGAATGTAATGTACCCGAAGAGGTTAAAGAGCGTAATGGAATCTCTCAGGGGGTATAGAATCCAGTATAACATCAGCTGCCCTCCTCCATGAGCCGTACAAGCTCACTGAGCCTGACGGAGTTGGATCCTTTTACAAGTACAGTGCTTCCAGGCGTAACAATCTGCCGTAGTATTGAAAGTGCTTCAAACCAGTCTTCAGCGCAAAATACGTCTGTGTGAACAACGGTGTTCTTAACGGAATTGTACAGATCACCTGTAAGGATCAGGAATTTCAATCCAAGGGAATCGGCTGTCTCAAGCACCTGACGGTGGAGCTCCTGAGCCCTTTCTCCAAGCTCACACATATCTCCAAGAACGGCAGCACGATCTCCCGTTATGCTTTCCAGCACCTTAAGACACGCTCTGGTTGAATCAGGATTTGCATTGTAACTCTCGTCCAGAATCGTTACATCTCCCGCTTCAACAACTTTTCCTCTTCCAGCATCCGGAGAAACATTTTCCATTCCTGTAATGGCTGCCTGAGGAGAAACACCAATAACCTCCGCCATCAGTACTGCTGAAACTGCATTTGAAGCATTGTGATCACCCTCAAACTGAAGATCCAGTTTGATATCCCATGGATAAAGCCTGTAGGAACCATCATCATTTTTATACCATGCATCGCCATTTTCACCGAAGAATTTGATATCCAATCTGCGATCAAGCGCTGCCTTTTTCAGAATGGGCTCACCAACCGGTATTACACATGTTCCACCTGGATCTGTTGCCTGAATCAATTCGGCTTTTGCCTTTGCAATGCCTTCCCGTGAAGGAAAATATTCCAGGTGAGCAAGGCCTACGTTAGTAATCAGGCAATCGGTGGGTAATGCAATACTTCCGAGCAGAGCCAGCTCACCGGCATGATTCATGCCCATTTCGAGGATAATTATTGAAGGAGGTGGATCGGGAACGTTAAGAATGGTTATTGGAAGACCAAGCTGGTTATTAAGATTCCCGCTTGTGCTGAACACATCAAAAGATGTCCTTAGAGCAGAGGTAAGTAACTGTCTGGTAATTGTCTTGCCACTTGAACCGGTTATGGCAATTACTCTCGAATCGAGCTGCCGGCGGCGCCATTTCGCTGCATCCAGCAATGCCTGCTCCACGTTGTCTACAAGGATTATTCCGTTACGTTTCGAACCCCGGGAAACCACTGCATATCCGCCATTCTCGATGACTTCATCGACATAAAGATGCCCATCGGTTTTCTCCCCCTCCAGGGCAAAGAAAAGACTGCTTTTTCCGGACAGTCGGGAATCGATCATCACGTTCTCAATAGAACCGAAGGATGTCTCCGGAGAAATCCAGCCTCCGGCTGCACGGGCAATGTCACTTATCCGAATCATTTGAGGATCTTTCTCAGAGCTGCGAAAGCTTCTTCACGATCATTGAAATGTATCTTTGTCTTCCCCAGTATCTGGTAATCCTCATGCCCCTTGCCGGCGATAATCACAACATCTCCGGCAACAGCAGTCTGAAGTGCGATTTCAATAGCGGTTCTTCTGTCCGGTTCAACAATAAGTCCGTCTCTCGACGAGATACCTCCCAGGATGTCCTGAATAATGAGATCAGGATTCTCAGTACGCGGATTGTCACTCGTGATCACCAGTATGTCCGCCAGGCTGTCAGCTATCTGTCCCATTAAGGAGCGCTTAGAAACGTCTCTGTCTCCACCGGCACCGAAGACGATTATCACCCTGTTTTCTGTGAGTTCTGATGCCTGCTGAAGAATGCGTTTCAACGCATCGGGTGTGTGAGCGTAGTCAACCGCAACCAGGAAATCCTGCCCCAGTTTAACGGACTCGAATCTTCCAGGAACACCACTGAAATCGCTCATTGATTCCGCAGCTGAGTAAGGATCAAGCCCCAGTGTTACCGCAACAGCAAGAGCTCCGGCTGCGTTAAAGATATTGAAACGTCCGGGCACATTCATTCGCACTGGAATATTTATTCCATCCAACGATAATTTGAAGGATACCCGTTCGAGCTTAACATCAATATCTGAAATCTGAAAAGTATCGTTTTCTCTGATTCCGAAGGTTTCAGATCCATCCAGTAACGGAAATCCGGGAGCATAGGTCCCAATAATTGCCCTGCCATCCTTTTTCAGCAGATCAAACAGATGCATCTTGCACCGGAGGTATTTCTCCATGGACTTATGGAAATCCAGATGATCCTGGCTGATGTTGGTGAAAAGCCCAACATCAAATCTTACGGAATCAACTCTGGCCAGAGCGAGAGCATGACTGGATACTTCCATAACACAGCACCTGTCACCTGAAATCACCATCTGATTCATCATCCTGGAGGTTTCGAGCGCTCCCGGGGTAGTCATCGAAGCGGTGATATCCCTGCCTCCAATCAGATGGCCAACAGTACCCATCAAACCTGTCTGGAAGCCCTGTTTCTCCAGTATCCAGGCAAGCATCCTTGAAGTGGATGTCTTACCGTTAGTACCTGTAATACCGACTGAAATGAGGTGATCCCAGGGATAATCGAAGAACTTCGCTGAAATGTCCGCAAGCAGTTTTCTGTTGTCTCCGGAAGGATTCACAATCACGCGGGAATAGTCTGAAATATCGTGCTCTGTAACCACCGCGATAGCACCTCGTTCAAGTGCCTGTCCAATATACTGATGGCCGTCAGTATCAAAACCGGTTACTGCCACGAAAAGAGATCCGGGGGTAACTTCTCTTGAATCCTCTTCAATGGAAGACACTTCAAGTCCCCTCATCGCATCGGAAACAATGACATCAGTGTTTTCAAGAAGATATTGCAGTCTCACTCAAACACTCCCGCCATAAGGTCACTTCCGGTAAATCGTCTTCCCAGAGCAAGTTCAGGTTCCACAGCGAGTATTCTTGTTACAATTTCAGAGAATACAGGCGCAGCTGAAGCGCTGCCCCACCTGTATTCGAAATCAGGATCATCTATGAGTACGGAAACTACCAGACTGGGGTTCTCAGCTGGAATCATTCCAACGAAAGCACTCAGATAATCACTTTCTCCACTCATTCTCTCAGCAGTTCCGGTTTTACCGGCGACACTCACTCCTGCAACTGACGCGGAAGCTCCGGTTCCTTCCTCTATTACTGATCTGAAAGCATGCCTTACGATTGAAGCAGTCTCGCGAGAGACAGGATGTGATCTGACAATTGATTCTTCAGTTACCCATTGATTCGCACTCCACCTGGCATCAAGAAGTCTTGGGTAGAAGAGTGTTCCTCCATTCGCGATCACGGAGTAAGCCAGAGTCAGTTGAAGCGGTGTTACAGTAACCTCCTGTCCGATCGCTATCTGTGCTGCGGAAACTCCGGACCATCCTGAAGATCCCGGAAAGGGCACGATCCCTCGAGACTCTCCCGGATACTCAACCATTGTCAGCGATCCGAAACCAAATCGTCTGCAGTAGCTGCATAAAGTCGTATCCGCCAGCAGATGTGACAGCAGTATCGTTCCGACATTACTGGAATTGATGATTACCTGTTCAGCGGTGAGTATTCCGAATATATGCGCATCGGAAATATCCTCGCCGGAGACAGTGATTCGCCCCTCGCTGCAGTCAAAGGTATCACCGAAAGCAATAACACCTTCTTCAATGCACGCTGCATAAACTACAAGTTTAAAGGTTGAACCAGGCTCATGATAACCCTGAAAGCAGTGATTCATGGCAAGAGACCCGTTGTCTGCCCGTACTGGTACGCTTCCTGCAGCAAGGATTTCACCGGATAACGGATCAATAACTACAGCGGCTGCCCAGTCGCTGTTATACATTTCCATAGCGCTGTTAAGTTCCTCCATAACGATGGACTGAAATCTTGAGTCAATGGTGAGCATGATATCCTGCCCGTCCACAGCGGGGATATTATCCGCTTCCGGATCTGTAAGATTGAATCTGCCGGCTGCACTCTTCTCAATGAAGAGTTCTCCATCCGTACCCTGGAGAGTCGAATTGAACCAGCTCTCAACTCCCTCTGAGCCTTCCATTGTATGCCTTCCCACAATACCGGAAGCCATATCACCCATTGGATAGGTTCTCTCCTGCTCGACATTTGCACTCACTCCGGTCGGCAAACCGTCGTTCATAAGGCTGAACGCAGCCTGAAAAGGAACACTTCCAGCGATAATCTGATTACCGGATTGTCTTTCAAGAGGCTGTTTTAAGCCGGAGCGTGCGTGTTCTCCAAGAATGGAGACAAGACTGTCGATGCTTGATTCTGCTCCCCTAGGCACTTCAGGCCAGTAAACCTGAAAAGTAACAACAGCTCTGTTCCCGGCAAGAAGATATCCGTTCCTATCAAGGATTCTCCCTCTCCTTGCCTCTACATTTATCCGTGTAGTGTGCTGAGAACGCGCTTCGTTCGAGTAATAATCATGATGGACTATCTGGATATTGATAAGTCTGCCCGTTATTACAAGAAAACCAATCAGGATAAATACCATCAGCATCTGCAAACGCGCAGAACGTCTATCAGGAGATATTTCACTGCTCCATACAGACAAACAGCTCACCTCCGCATGTATCAGGTTGTAATTCCACAATCGAAAAATGTTCAAGTGGAATTGGAACCATACCCAGATCTGCACCGATATCTTCAAGTCTTTCAGGATTAAGAAGCGATGCCTTTTCAACAAGCAGTTCGTCTCTTCTCCATCGCAGCTGGCGTCTGATTTCAGTAAGATTCTTATGCCTCATTGAAAGAAGAAGTCTCCAGTTATAAATTCCTGCTTCAAGAACAATCAGAAGAATAAAACCACTTGCAATAACGATCAGAATCCTGCGGAAATTCTTCTTCATAATCGAATTCCCATACGTAATCTTGCAGATCTTGCGCGAGGGTTTTCGCGGCGCTCATTTTCATCGGGAACAATCCAAACGGGTGAGAATTGACTGTAGTATCCGGAATCCCTGAAAAGCAATTTTATCTTTCGGTCCTCTAATGAATGAAAAGTAATAAAGGCGATACGCGCTCCGGATTCAGTCCAGGTGTGGAGATTGTCCAGAAGATTGTCCAGCTGTTCGAGTTCTCTGTTAACAGCTATTCTCAGAGCCTGGAAAACCCTTGAAAGAACCTTGACAGGATTTCCGCGTACGCTTCCGCGAATTATCAAAGCCAGTTCCTGAGTCGAGTGAACAGGCCTCTCTCTTACTATGGCTTTCGCGATTCGCCTGCTTCTTCCTTCCTCTCCGTAATTGTAGATGATATCAGCTATTTCACGCTCAGAGGATTTGTTCAGTATCTCATCAACAGTATCACCTGAGGATCCGTCGAACCGCATATCCAGAGGCCCATCTAATCTGTATGAGAACCCTCTAGATGAATCATCCAGTTGAATGGAAGAAAGCCCGAGGTCGAATAGAGCACCGGACGCGTATGTAAAACCCATTTCATTCATAATAGCCGGTATCTCCGTATAGCTGGCCTGTCTGACCGTTATGCAGGAATCCTGATTGAATCTGCCTCTGAGTATTGATATTGCCACAGGATCACGATCCACTCCAAGCAGACTCATTTTCGGTAATGCTTCTGCCATAGCAGCCATGTGACCACCTGCACCGGCCGTTCCATCCACGAGCAGTCCTTCTGTTTTCCCGCCAGAGAGAAAACTGATTACACTATCGAGTAAAACCGGAATGTGCGTTCTTATCTCATCCCAGCGGACATGATCGGAGCTGTACAGGTGGCTTCGGGCAGGCCTGTCTGCGCACATTGAAACCGACCTCCTGGTTCAAGGGAGTGATTCCAACTCAGTAAATGTCTATCTCAATCTCCTCAACTGCTTCTTCCAGAGAGGATACTTGCTCCTTTTCCCTTCCAGCATAGCGTTGGGCAGACCAGAGTTCAATCGAATCAAGCAAACCCAGGAACACTACTTCGTGAGTTACTCCGGCAATATCAATTAGATCTGACGGAATTGTTATTCGTCCCTGGCCATCGATATAAACCGGTCTGATATACTGCGAGAATTCACGGATTATATCTCTGTGCTTTTTGATGTTTCGTGAAAGGGATGCAAGTCCCTCCCTGACCTTCTGCCATTTCGCAGGCGGGTAAAGGATCAGGCTTCCTTCCATACCCTTCCCGATGTAAAGACCTTCCTTGGGTAATTGCCTGCGGAACTGTGCCGGAACGCTTACCCTGCCCTTGTCATCAAGAGTATGTATATGCTTCCCTGTGTATTCGCTCATAAGTTATCCTCCAGCTCAATTCTATCCCACAATATCCCACCGTCAACCCATCCTATGGGATAGCATCCCACCAGGATAAAAGTACATTTCTGCATGAACGCTATTAGTTATTGATTGATATGATATTACGCTATCAGATAGATACGCTGAGACAGCTGGAACTGCGACTTCATATAAGGGGAAGATTCAGCAAATCAATATTGGCGGACTATGAAACGGCTGATTTGTGGGATAACCCATAGAGAATTACTTACAGATTAGTCAGTTGATCCTGTGTGTTTCTTTCTGGAAAAGCCTGGAATTCGGCGCTTCATTCTTTTCCTGGTATCATCGTCATAGTCATAGTAATAATGGTATCTGTAAGTGTAATAAGTATAGGAAGTGTACATCTTCACAGGATCGAAACCGTTAAGCACAGCGCCTGCAAGGTATGCTGATGTGCGTTTCAATTTCATCCAGGATGATTCGAGAACCTTACGATCGATTTTCTTTGCGCCTACAACCATGAGAGTACCGTCAACTTCTGTACTTAGCAGTATGGCATCCGTAACGACCGCAACAGGAGGACTGTCCAGAATAATCATATCAAAGGATTTCTTGAGCTCTGAAAGCAGTCTTCTGCATTTTCTGCTTCCGAGAAGTTCGGAAGGATTATGCGGAATGTAACCACATGTGAGAACGGAGAGGTTATCAATCGCAGTTTTCTGTATCGCGTCCTCAACAGGCGTGATTCCGGCGATTGCTTCGGAAATCCCGGGTTCTCTTGAAAGATTGAAAATAGTATGGATCACCGGACGCCTGAGATCAGCGTCGATCAGCAGAATCTTCGAACCGGTCTGTGCAATTGCGATTGCCAGATTCCCCGCAGTCGTTGATTTCCCCTCTCTCGGACCGGCACTTGTCACAAGAAGAGAATGGACATTCCTGTCGGCTCCGCTGAAACGGAGACTCGTCCTTAGATCTCTGTAGGCTTCACTTGCGGCCTGCCTTGGAGATGTAATCATTATCAGTCCCTGTTTTCCACTCCGTGTTGTAGTTTCGGATCGGGATATCTTCGGTATTACACCAACTACCGGAATATCAAGATTCTCAATATCCTCCGGGCTTTTTACGGATGTATCAAGTTGCTCCTTCAGGAAAATGAAACCAATGCCAGCTGCGAGCCCCGCAAAAATACCCAGCATAAGGTTACGTCTTCTGTTCGGTTTAATCATGCCTCCCGGCAGAGCCGTATCCACAATGGTCACGTTACCCATCTGACCGGCCTCAGCTATTCTCACCTCCTCATACTTCGTGCGGAGAAGAAGATATATCTGTTCGCTTACGGTTCTGTTTCGCTCAAGCCTGACAAGGGTAAGCTCCAGCTCGGGCAGCACTGAGATACTGTCTTCCAGATCACGGATCACACTGCGCAGAACGGATTCCTTGATTCTCTCTGCTCTCAGTTGTGATTCTATTGAAATCAGATCCGATACTATTCTCTGTACAGAACCGGCCGGATCATCCGGGAATTGAATGTATGCAGCTTCTCCCAGAGCCTGCATCAGGGCGGTTCTCCTTGCGGCTATTTCATTATCGAGATTCTGTACTACAGCATCATCCTCGGTACCCCCCCTGGCCATAAGAGAAGCACGGGAAGCCTCAAGCGAAGCCAGATCACTTTCCAGCTGAGAAATGAAAACACTGTTCACCCTTGCAAGATCATCTGCAAGTTTAAATCTTCCTGTCTCAAGCTGATCCTCAAAATAATCCCTCTGTGCCTGAAGACCTCCCTGTTCGGTTCGAGATATGGCAGCTGAAGTCTCAAACGAGGACAGACTGCTGACAATATGAGCAGTTTCCGAACTCAGACTGACAATGCCGTGTTCTTCCTTGAATCTTGTCAGAGAATCCTCATCACTGGCCAGATCAACGTCCATGATAGCAAGCTGCTCTGCCAGGAATTCCCTGACCATTGTATTCTCTCCGCGGGCTTCGTTCAGGTTTCTTCTGTAGTAAGTATGCACTATGAGATTTGCCATTGTTGCCGCTGCTGCAGGGGAATAACCAATAGAGGAAAGCACGAAGAAGTCGGTATCCTTCATAACGCTGACTGAACTGCTTCCTCGCACCATACCTATGAGTGCTGATCTAAGGTTGCTTTGAGGGGGATCAAACTCTCCAAAAAGAAGTGATACGAGGCTGTCAGAATAAGCAGAACGCATGATTGAATCAGCAACCAGCTCCGCCATGCTTCGGCTCTGAATGATCTGAATCTGATTGTTGCGCATGGGATCCATTTCGTACCAGAAAACGCTTGACATATTCAGAGTCTGAGACATCGTGTTACGTGTATTGAAAATGAATGTAGCGCTTGATCTGTATACAGGCCTTGTTCTTTGAGTAACCCAGATACTTGCCAGCACAGATACGATCAGGAAAGCCAGTACAATCCATTTATGACGGTAGAGCAGCCAGAGATACTCACCTATTCTTATCGATTCCCGTTCGTCTGCTATTTCTGTATTCATCTGTCAATTATTATCCATATAAGGTTTATAGCAACAACAATTTTGTAAGTAAAATCGATAGCTTCTTTCCACCATTCGTAGCTCCGTGTGCGAAGATAGATCGTGGCTCCGGGATGAAGATCAGGTACCGGGTCTCCCTCAGCATCAAGAAAATTGTGCAGATCGTACTCTATTTCAAAGTCTTCGTAAACTATACTCACGTCACCCAGACTGGCCTGCTGCGTAGGTCCGCCTGCGGCGGATATGCCGGCAATCAAATCAGCTTCAACCGGAACAAGATAAGTACCGGGACTTCTAACCTCACCCCAGACATGAATACTCATGAGAATCTCGTCGGTTTCCACTCCCGGAACGGTATAGCCTTCCAGACCGGAAGCAGATATGATGAACACAGTAAGAATCAGCAGTACTGAAGCAATTTTCATGCTTTGACCACTTTCTCCATTCCTTTCGATATACCAGCGCAGGCATTCCTGGTATCAATTACCAGTGAGGAGCAATCGACGATCCACTGGTAATCGTAACAGGAATGATTGGTAATGACAACAGCGCAATCGTATTTACGAAGACTCTCTTCTGTCAACTCAATCGATACAGGTCTTCTATGAGTCTGTCTGGTGGCTCCGATCCGCGTGACATAAGGATCGTTGTAATCCACACTCGCGCCAAGCTCAAGGAGTCCATCCATGACCTTGAGCGCGGGAGTCTCTCTAATATCATCGATATCAGGTTTGTAAGCCATTCCAAGAATAAGAATCCTGCTTCCGTTTACACTTTTCTGTCTACAGTTCAATGACCGTGATATTATTGATACGACATAATCAGGCATAGCAGTATTTATCTCTCCCGCCAGTTCTATGAACCGGGTGGGCATTCCAAATTGATGAGCCTTCCATGTAAGATAGAATGGATCGATAGGGATACAGTGGCCGCCAAGTCCAGGGCCGGGATAGAACGGTGTATAACCAAAGGGTTTTGTCGATGCGGCTTCAATCACTTCCCATATATCCACATTCATTCTGGAAGCCAGCATCTTGAGTTCATTCACAAGAGCGATATTGACTGCTCTATAGGTGTTTTCCGTGATTTTTGCCATCTCAGCAACCTCAGGAGAACTGACGATGACAACTTTATCAACGGCGTATGAATAAACCGTTTCAGCTGCTTCAGCTCCGTCAGGAGTCAGTGCGCCAACAAGCTTCGGGATAGTTCTGGTTGTGTATATCTTGTTGCCCGGATCCTCTCTTTCAGGTGAAAAGGCCACAAAAAAGTCCTCTCCAGCTTTCAGACCGGTCTCTTCAAGAATTGGTACAAGTTTCTCACGAGTAGTTCCTGGATATGTTGTGGATTCAAGAACTATCAGTTGACCGGGCTGAACATATGCAGCAACTTCTTTTCCGGTCATGGTTACATAACTCAGATCCGGTTCTCTGGATTCTCCAAGCGGAGTTGGAACACAGATAATAATCGCATCAGCATCCTTCATGCCCGAATATTCAGTAGTACAATTCAGTCTGCCCGTTTTAACCGCTTCGGCTATTCGCTCAGAAGGGACTGTTTTAAGATAACTTTTCCCCTCTTTGATCAAGCGGGGTTTATCAGGATCAATATCGATACCGGTGACACTGCATCCCCCTTTTACGAATTCAAGTGCAAGTGGAAGGCCAACGTATCCAAGACCGATAATCGCAATAGAAGGGTACTCATGATCTTTCATTCTGTCAGCGAATTTCATACTTTTCTCCCGATTCCGTAGTAGGAAAATCCCAGATCAATTAATTTTGCCGGATTATAAACATTCCTGCCATCAAATATAACCGGCTGGTTCATTATCTTCTTCATTCGCTGGAAATCAGGTTCTCTGAATTCAGTCCATTCTGTTACAAGAACCAATGCATCAGCTCCTGTTACAGCATCATATGTAGAAGATGCGAATTTAATAGAGTCACCAAGAATCCGTGCCGCGTTTTTCATTGCCTGAGGATCGTATGCGACAATACTCGCTCCCTTTTCAAGCAGACCTTGAATTACTTTAAGAGCAGGGGCATCGCGGATATCATCGGTATTTGGTTTAAAGGAGATTCCCCATATCCCTATAGTCAATCCGGAAAGATCCTCCCCGAAATGATCGACAACTTTGCGGACAAGTAACTTTTTCTGAGCCTGATTTACTTCTGTTACCGCTTTGAGAACCTTCAATACATGACCATGCTCAATTGCCGTTTTCTGCAACGCGCGAATGTCTTTCGGAAAGCAGGACCCACCAAATCCAGCACCGGGAAAAAGGAAACTGTAACCTATTCGGGTATCTGATCCGATACCAATCCTGATATCGTGAACATCCGCTCCTACTGTTTCACACATGTTGGCAATTTCGTTCATGAAGGAAATCCTTGTTGCCAGAAGACTGTTTGCCACGTATTTTGTCATCTCCGCGCTTCTGTTACTCATGATAAGAATGGGATTGTTCGTTCTGACAAAGGGAGAGTACAGCTCACGCATTGTCTCAGCCACGGAATCAGAATCCGTACCGATAACCACGCGGTCAGGTTTCATGAAATCGTCAATCGCAGAACCCTCCTTGAGGAATTCAGGATTGCTTACAATGCTGACTTCATGGGTGGTATTTTTCTGAATCAGTTCCTTCACAATATCTCCGGTACCGACTGGAACCGTACTCTTGTTTACAACAATTTTAGGCCCATCCATATGTTCTGCAATATCCGAAGCAACAGCCAGTACATGCTGGAGATCCGCGGATCCATCTTCTCCGGGGGGTGTACCCACCGCAATGAAGATTATTGAGCTTTTTCTTACTGCAGGTCCTATATCAGTCGTGAAGGTAAGCCGATTCTCAGCAGTATTGCGTTTTATCATCTCTTCAAGACCGGGTTCATAAATTGGGATTATGTTATTATTAAGATCCTTGATCTTTTTCTCGTCCTTATCGACACAGATCACATCGTTTCCCATCTCGGAAAGACAGGTGGCTGCAACCAGCCCGACGTAACCGCTTCCTACTACCGCAATATGCATACTACCTCCAGATCGTTATATATAATGGGAAGCATAAGAAGAACATTGATTATTGTAAACTACTGCAACTAACTTGTGAAATATCTCCTGTCGCTCTTTCGAACGGTCCATCCTCTACTATCGAAGAATTCTCCCCATTGCAGTGCCACCTTCCTGGATACACCAAGGAAATCCCTGAGTTCAGCAAGGGTGAATCCGTCTTCACCGAATGCTTCAATTACTTTTTCCTGAACAGATTCCGCCTTTTCCACAGAAATAAGGATTCCCTTTGTCAGTTCAAAGAGTATCTCCCGTTCAATCAATGAATTTGCCAGACCATCATTACCGGAATCGGTGATTGATGAACCCTGAATCCCTCCGAAATCCACTTTCCGGATAATCTGATCTACCTGAACGGAAAATTCCCGGGGAATTTCCTCTCCATATGCGCAAAGAGCAAACCATTCCTTTCGACGTTCGATTATTCTACTTTTGGTCAGATTCTCAACAATTGACCTGACGAACCATTGAGGATATCCGGAAAGCATTCTGCCTGGAGCCGACAGATGTATACCAGGACTTACGGGAAAGGTTTCATGATGCTCCTGAATGCTGGAAACAACCGTTTTTCCTGCCTTATCAACCAACTGCGAATCAACTGCTCTGTGAGTAGTTCCATCCTTCATCAATTCAACAATTCCCTGTTCCTGAAGTTCAGCAAAAGCTGCCTGAATCTCTCCAGGAGGATAACCTGTCACAGCGGAAGCCTCACCCGCGGAAACACCGTCGAATCCGGCGTGCTGCACCATCTCTTCAAGTACAACGGAAATATCCCCGGATGCAAGTACTTCCAGGTGAGATATCCTTTCCCGGATATGTTTTTTTCTTACTTTTCCTGTTCCGGCTTCGAGAACGATTCCTCCGCCAATCGTAATTACCGGGGAGTAATTCCTTATGACGAATCTGTCACCCGGAAGAGCTACAACCTGAGATTCGAGCTGAAAATGCACAAATCCTGTAGATCCCGGATGTATCACATCGGTCTCCACAGGAACAGCACGCGCCATGATCTCGGCAGTGCCGGTATGCATCCTTACCCTCTGGTACCTTTTAAGGGGTTTTGCCGATTTCAGCAAAGTCAAATTTGTATCAAGGCTGTTCTTCACCTGCAGAAAACCCGGTTCAGCAACACAGGAACCATATGATACATCTTCCCGCTGAAGACCAACCAGATTAAGAGCGATCCTGTCACCTGCTGTTCCGGACTGCACTTCTTTATTTGCATTCACTCGCATCTCTCGCACACGGTAAGTATTGCCTCCGGGTTGAAGTTCAAGCTTATCTCCAATTTCAACCCTGCCCGAAACCGCTGTGCCTCCTATGATCGTGCCAAATCCTTCAAGAATGAAAATCCTGTCAATGTCCAGTCTGAATTTTGTACCTGTCTGCCGCTGACCGATCTCCTCTTTCATCCGGACAAGTGCTTCCCTGATGTCCTCCATACCCTGGCCGGTTTTTGAGGATACTCTGATAACACCTGTTCCCTCGAAAGGAGTATTCTGAAAAAAATCAACAATATCAGCTTCAGCCAGATCCTGCATTTCCGGACTCACGAGATCACATTTTGTCAACGCAACAATTCCCTTATTAACTCCAAGAAGTTTGAGGATATCCAGATGTTCTACTGTCTGAGGCATTACACCCTCATCTGCTGCTACTACGAGCAGAAAACAATCGACCGTTGCGACACCTGCTACCATTTGCCGAATGAATTTTTCATGTCCCGGAACATCAATGAAGGAAAGTACATCGCCATCAGGCAGAGGCATGAAAACATATCCAAGCTCAATCGTTATTCCCCGTTCCTTCTCTTCTTTTAATCTGTCTGGGTCCGTTCCGGTGAGATACTTCACCAGTGAACTCTTGCCATG
This sequence comes from uncultured bacterium, assembly GCA_965372215.1. Taxonomy (GTDB): domain Bacteria; phylum Fermentibacterota; class Fermentibacteria; order Fermentibacterales; family JCC-6; genus Aegiribacteria. The sequence goes on from CBDVBK010000006.1 coordinate 66,102, forward strand.
ATCAATATGACCGGCAGTACCGACGATTACGCCCATAGATCTTCCGCCAGTATATTTACCAGACTCGCGAGTATTTCAGCTTCACCCGGCTGTAATGTTCGCATATCGAGTTTCAGGAGACCATCCTCTATCCTCGAGGCAACGGCAGGTGATCCAAGGCGTAATCCACGGGCAAGAAGCTCCGTATCAGGACATGAGACAGCAGCTCCCCATGAAGGAATGGCATGATCCGGAAGGGCGCCGCTGCCAACGTAACTGTCTGTTTCAATAACAGTCACGGAACAGGAGTCCGGGAGTTCAAGCATTGAGACAAATTCATCTGCATTCTTTTTCAGTTCACTACTCTTCATAGCAAACATCCTGTAAAGGGGATGATTGGCTATAAGATATTCAGGATCCTCTCTGAAAAGGACAAGAGCAGCTTCCAGCGCGGCTATTGTGAGTTTCCCGACTCTCAATGCTCTGGCAAGAGGATGCTTCTTTATCATATCGATGTACTTCTTCTGCCCTGATATAATACCGGCCTGCGGGCCTCCTATCAGTTTATCACCGGAGCTTGTAACAACAGCTGCGCCGGCTTCTATACTGCTTCGCACCGTAGGTTCCGACGGAAGTCCGAAATGCTTCAAATCAACGTATGAACCAGCCCCGAGATCATCCACCACGGGGATCTCATGCTCTCTTCCGAGTTCAACAAGTTCCTCCAGAGGAACCTCACCTGTGAATCCCCTGATCCTGTAATTCGAAGGATGAACACGAAGTATCACCGCTGTATTCTCATTGACAGCTTCACGATAATCTCTGAGATGCGTCCTGTTTGTGCAGCCTACTTCGTGCATGAGGGCGCCACTCTGTTTCATGACTTCAGGTATCCGGAAAGATCCCCCGATCTCAACAAGCTGCCCCCTGGAAACGATCACCTCTCTGCCCCGCGCCAGAGCGGAGAGAACCAGGAGCGTAGCACCGGCATTATTGTTGGCAATTGTAGCCGCTTCTGACCCGGTCAGCTCACAGATCAGTTTTTCCGTATGGATATCGCGATGTCCTCGCCTGCCGGTTTCTTCGTCCCACTGAAGTACGCTGTAGCCTTTCGCTACTCTGTATACTTCCTCAACCGATCGCTCAGGGAGACACGCTCTTCCAATGGCAGTATGGAGAATTACACCTGTAGCATTGATAACGTTTTTCATACTCGAATCGGTAAGGCTTCTGTACTCACTAACCAGATGTTTCTTCAACTCTTCAGTTGAAGAGGAGTCGCCTCCATCGAGAATCCTTTTTCGTTCAGCTTCCAGTGTCTTTCGACAGGCTTCACGGACAGCAGCAGGAGCGGCGTCAGGAATTTCACTCCGGAGCTCTTCTGCAAGTTCATGAACAGCTGGTAACTCTCTCAATTTCCTGTTAATTTCGTTATCCGTCAAACTCTGTACTCCTGCCTATGTTGATATGATTTAGCCCCTATCATGCGAATGGAGTTCTTTGGACATTTGGAAACGCAAAGACCGCAGCCAACGCACTTCTCACTGTCGACTTCATGCTTCTCCTTCAGCTCTCCGTGAATCGCGTCTACAGGACATGCCTTTGTGCACAGTGTACATCCGATACAGCTTCCGTCTATATACGCTTTCGGTCTGGCGGGAGCAGTATCAAGGATCGCGCCGGTGGGACATTCCGTGGAACACAACCCGCAATTGATACACTTCTCAGGATCGATCTCCGCCAGGAAATCTTCAACGATAATAGCCTCAACCGGACAGATCTTCATACATTTCCTGCACCCGATACAGGCCATCGTACATGCTTTCCTCGCATCGGCACCTTTATCCAGACTTGAGCAGGCAACAACGACTTCCCTGTTCACCGGCCACAATTCAATAATATCCTTCGGACAGATCTCTACACACTTACCGCATCCGGTACACGCATTCCTGTCCACGATCGGGATACCATTCTCACCAATCACGATAGCATCAAAAAGACAGACTTCAACGCAGTCGCCAAATTGAAGGCATCCGTAAGAACAGGTTTTCTGACCGCCCATAATCAGGGTAGCGGATACGCAATCAGGGGGACCATGATATTCGAATTCATCTCTGGCTGAGTGCCCGCCATTGCAGTGAATCAGAGCCACCAGTTTAGCACTGTCAGATAGCTCCACTCCAACAGCCTCAGCTATTTTAGCATTGATAGCATCATTTGCTGCAACGCATCCTCCGGGTGGGGCAACACCTTTGGCTACCGCTTCTGCGAACTGATTACAACCCGGATAAGCACATCCACCGCAATTAACACCGGGCAGCAGAGCACTGATCTTTTCTACCAGCGGATCCTTCGGAACAGCAAGTTTAAATGCTGCGAATGCAAGACCGAGCCCCAGAAGAAGCCCCATTGCGCCAAGGACAATTACGGGATTTACTATAGCATCTCCAAGCGAATCCTGACTTACCAGTACTTTAAGAAGAATCAAACCTGTATACATGTCAGCCCCCCAGTCCGGCGAAACCAAGAAAGGCTATTGACATTATTCCGGCAATCAGAAAAGCCATCGGTTTCCCTCGCAATGCTGGAGGCACATTCGCCAGTTCAAGTCGTTGTCTGAGACCAGCCATTAGAATCAAGGCAAGTGTGAAACCTATTCCCGCAGCTATGGCATTCACCAGAGAATAACCCAGGCTGTACTTCTCATCGATATTCAGTACAGCTACTCCGAGGATAGCGCAATTCGTAGTTATCAGTGGGAGGAAAATGCCCAGCGCCCTGTAAAGAGACGGGCTGAATTTCTGCAGAATCATCTCAACAAGCTGAACAAGTGAAGCTATTATCAGGATGAACGCTATGGTCTTGAGATACGCAAGGTTCATCGGAACGAGAAGCAGATTATAAACGGACCAGGAACCAAGGGTCGCCAGAGTCATGACAAAGATAACCGCGGCTCCCATTCCTATCGCTGAATCAAGTTGTTTTGATACTCCGATGAACGGACAGATCCCGAGGAACCTTGAAAGAACGAAGTTGTTTACGAAAATGGCAGCAATAATAATCGCCATCATCCTGCCCAGATCAAATCCCTGATTACCAGAGGAAGGTGCCGCAAGCAGCATTGACAGAAGTGCTGATGCATTCATTACTGACGACCTCCTTTTCTGGTTTCAAGTATCTTGAAGAACCCCATAATGAAACTGAGAAGTATGAAAGCTCCGGGAGCCAGTATCGCTATCAGTAACGGCTGGTTCCGGAACGCAGAACCAAGAACGTCCATATTCAACCAGGTTCCGTTACCAAGAAGTTCCCTGAAAGTTGCGAGAACAACCATTGCCATCGTAAAACCGATACCCATTCCAATTCCATCGGCAACCGAGTTGAGCACAGGGTGCCTGTTGGCAAAACCCTCCGCTCTTCCGAGAATAATACAGTTCACTACGATCAGCGGTATGAAAATACCCAGGCTTTTGTGCAGGGCAGGTAAATATGCGTGCATAACCATATCAACCAGTGTTACAAAAGTCGCGATAATCACGATGTAGCATGGAATCCTGACCTTTGACGGAATCAGGTTTCGGAAAAGCGAAACCAGAAAATTCGACGCGATCAATACGAAAGTGGCAGCAGCACCCATACCAAGCGCGTTCTCAACAGAAGTAGTCACGGCAAGGAAGGGACACATTCCCAGAGCGAGTTTGAATACAGGGTTCTCCTTGTAGATTCCATTAGTAAGATCCTTCATCAGACTCATTCCACACCCCCTGCCGCAGGTTCTTCATCTAAGGCAATACCATCGGAGAACAATCCGGCTCCATCCATATCCTCAAGTCCTTGACGGACTGAATTAACAACAGCTCTGGAAGTGATTGTGCATCCGGTCATGGCATCGATTGTTCCGCCGTCCTTCTTCAGAAGACACTCATGACCGGTCATTCCGATCAGATGATCAATCAGCTTGGAGGGAATGACGATATTCGCCCCGAGACCGGGGGTTTCCTGCTGGTTGAGAATTATCGTACCTGCAACTCTTCCGTCCATTCGAGTTGCCACCATTGTCTGCAATGTGCTTGAATAACCTTTACCGTAGGCTATGAAAACGTAACCGATTCTTGATGTATCAGGTGGCACATATACTTTTACAACCTGAAGCAGCTCATCGCATGATTCATATGGATTCTCGAGATTGCTTATTGAAAGGGAATCAAATGCGAGACTGTCATCGGGCATGAGGATTGCGGCTACTTCAGACATGGCGTTCTGTTTCTCGAGTTCCTGCTGTATTTCGATGATCGGGGCGGTACGGCTGTTTACAAGGCCAAGAGCTACCGCCGCAATTAGAGCTACAAGCATCAGTACAAGACCCAGTTTAAGCATTTCAATCATTCTCTTTCACCTCCCCGAAAATCTTTGGTCGGGTAAATCGATCAATAAGTGGAGTCAGAAGGTTCATAAGGAGTATGGAGTATGAACATCCCTCCGGATATCCGCCCCATCTTCTGATAACCATTGTTAACAATCCCGCTCCAATTCCGAATATGATCCTTCCTTTTGGTGTCACAGGGGTTGTCACCATATCGGAAACCATGAAAAATCCTCCCAGGATCACTCCACCTGCGAGAACATGGAAAAGTGGATCACCGTTTAACCATCCGCTCCCTCCGAATACCCAGGCAAAAAATGCCACTGTTCCCAGATAGCTGAGAGGAAGCCTGATTTCAAGAACACCTCTGATAATAAGGAACAGCGCTCCAGCAAGAAGGAGAATAACAGAGGTTTCACCAATGCATCCCCCTCTCCTTCCAATAAGGAGATTAAGATAAGTGGATTTCCGCGACAATGCGTGACGTATGCCGGACGCTCTTGCTTCAAGGTCAGCAGCTTCTGCATGGTTGCCTTCTTCATTGGCAAGATCAGCGCTTTTGTCCAGATCAAAACTCTGTTTCAGAACATTTAGAGGAGTAGCTCCGGAAATCGCATCAGCATTAGGCATTTCCAGCAGTTCTTCCTGCACAATTCCATTTGTCTCCCAGTGATTGTTCTGTTCATTTCTCCACTCTTCAGGTGCTGTCCATCCGGCGGTCATCAGAATTGGAAAACTTGCCATCAGAAAAGCACGGCCAAGGAGAGCAGGGTTCACAATATTGTGCCCAAGACCTCCGAATGCCTGCTTGCCAACAACAATCGCAAAGGCGGAGCCCAGAATCGGCAGCCACCATGGAACACCGGGTGGTACATTGTACGCCAGAAGAATCCCCGTTACGATGGCGCTGCCATCGAACGCAAAACTGACAGGCCTCTTCATGAACTTCAGACACAGAAACTCCGCCAGGACAGCTGTTGCCACACTCAGAGCAACAAGCAGCAGTGCCGTCGGCCCGAAGAACCATGTCGCGGCCGCGAGCGCAGGAAGCAGAGCAATAACCACATCGAACATGATCTTCCTGGTATTCTGGTGAGTGCCAACATGGGGTGACATTGCAAGCTCAAATCGTTTGTGTTCCATTTATGCCCCCTCTCCCTGACCTGATCGTATAGCGTCCTGAGCCTTCTTGATATAATGAACGAGATATCTTCCAGCCGGACAGACATAACTGCACGTTCCGCATGCCATGCAGTTCAACGCACCGAATTCCTTTGCCATTTCCCATCTTCCGTACTCGGCAGCTGTGGCAATCATGCTGGGAACAAGCTTAAGAGGACAGATGTCCACACATTTGCCGCATCTGATACAAGATCCCTCAGCTACATCTCTGACCTCCTGATGAGATAGAGCAAGAACACCACTTGTACCCTTGGTCACCGGAACACCATCGGTGTAAAGAGCAATACCCATCATTGGTCCACCGCTGATTAATCTCTCAACATCACCGGTATATCCGCCTGATTCCTCTATGAGATCGGTAAACAGTGTTCCGACGCAGGCATCATAGTTGCATGGGGAGGAGACCCCTTTACCTGTTACTGTAATAATCCTTCTGATAGAAGGCTCACCATCTCGAACGGCACCTGCAACCGCGGCAGCCGTTGCTACATTCTGAACAACAACTCCAATATCCAGAGGAAGCCCTCCGGCGGGAACTTCTCTGCGGGTAGCAGCGTCAATGAGCTGCTTCTCCGCGCCCTGCGGGTATTTTACCTTCAATGGCAGAACAGCGACACCTTTTTTCTTCATGACATCAATTGCTTTCGGCTTATTGATCTCAATGCCGATTACACATCGCTGAACACCCAGAGTGTACGCGAGTATCTCCATACCAAGAATGATGTCGTCCGGTCTTTCAAGCATAAGCCGGTCATCAGCCGTCAGATATGGCTCACATTCGACACCGTTTATCAGCAGAGTATCGATCTTCTTATCGGGAGGGGGGGAAAGCTTCACATAAGTGGGGAAACATGCGCCGCCCATTCCTGAAATACCAGCCTGTTTGATTCTCTCGATAATCTCAGCTGGAGAATGATCATGAAAATCATTCCATTTCTCGAAAATCTGACCACCCTCTTCGGATTCGGTCTCGATTACCACAACGGGACCATTCCTCCTGTGAGGCATCGGATAATCCTCAATACCTGTTACGGTTCCGTTTACAGAAGAATGGGTCGGGAGACTGATGAAACCGTTCTGAGCACCGATCTCCTGTCCCCTGATCACGGTATCACCCTTATTTACAATTGGTTTTGATGGAGCGCCAAGATGCTGACACAAAGGTATCCTGACAATATCGGGAGCAGGAATTTTCCTGATCGATTTGCCGGATGACAGTCCTTTGTTCCCTGGAGGATGAGTACCTCCGCTGAATGTTCTTGCTCTGCTCATACGCCTCCCCTGTATCCTGCATTGCGTATTGCTGTTAAATAACCCTCAAATATAAAGCTAATCCTTCAGCAGTCTGTCCAGTTCTTCCTTGAACTGAGAGACATCCTTAAATTGTCTGTAAACACTTGCGAATCGAACATAAGCTACCTGATCAACTTCCTGCAGAAACCCCATAGCACATTCACCAATGAATTTACCTGTAACTTCATCCGGAAATTCCTCAGTTACTTTCGCGATGATCCTGTCTACCAGATCCTGCAGATCCTCCGCAGCTACAGGTCTCTTCTCGCATGCCCTTTCAATACCTCTTTCAAGTTTATGACGGTCAAAAGGCTCTCTCCGACCATCATTCTTGACAACAACAGGAAATGATCTTTCAATGTACTCATATGTAGTGAACCTGTATCCGCACTCAGAACACTCGCGCCTTCTGCGTGTGGCTTCTCCATCCCTTACGGCACGGGAATCAATGACTCTGTCATCAATGCTTGAACAACGGGGGCATTTCATCTGTCTGCTCCATACGGGGTTATATTAGAGCCAGGTTATCTCATTTTTTAATTGCATAAGTCAGCAGAATCATAGTAAATATCCTTGACGAAGAACACCGTTTACAATAGAATCAGCGGGCTTCGATGGTGGGAGTAGTTCAGTTGGTAGAGCCCCTGATTGTGGATCAGGTGGTCGCCGGTTCAAGTCCGGTCTCCCACCCCATAATGCGCCTCTAGCTCAATTGGCAGAGCAACGGACTCTTAATCCGTAGGTTCCGGGTTCGATTCCCGGGGGGCGTACCAAATGCGATGAAGTGCGCCCGTAGCTCAGCTGGATAGAGCAGCGGACTTCTAATCCGCAGGCCACAGGTTCGAATCCTGTCGGGCGTACCAAAGTTCAGAATTTCCAGAATTTTCCAAAAATGACTCGCGTTCCGCGAGTATTTTCCACGGCATCGGGTATTGAATCTCCAGAATCGGATTTGTCTTTGAGCCGGGAGAACTGAATCCCTTGAGTCCGAATACAGAGGAGACTTCTGAGTCCGGCAAAATTGGTATGAAGGCAGATGATGAGCTGTCTGAAGGGAGTCCGGCATCGAGTGGCTTGTCTTTCTTTGAGCTCAACCCCCCATGTTCTCTGTGAGGGGACATCTGTCCCCGACTGTCTTCTTGCTGTCCAAGCGGCAGATTATCCGAAACCGGAAACGACTGAAGCGAGGCGATCAATCTGAGGTTTGAACCGATGCTTTTATGGAAATCTTTCAGATCTTCAAGGTTCTCAGTCCAAGCGGTTGAACCTGCTTCATTGGAAGCACTTATGAAATCCTCGACAGGTTTGAACCGCGAAGCTTCCCCAGCTTCATATTCAGCAATCTGACAGGCGAGAGCTGTCTTCTCGAGAACATACTGTTCCTTGCGAGCGGCATATTCGTCGCGAGTAAGGGAACTGTCAAGATAGATATCGAGAAGACGTTCGAGCTTGTCTTCAAGATCGGTCAGTCGATGCTTTTCTGAATTGATAATATCTTTTTCCTGTTCAGACTCTTGAACCTTCAAGCGCTCAACTTGTGCGAGCATCCGTTCAGAGCATCGATCCGAGAGAGAAACACGTAGAATGCTCTGGCGCAAAAGAGAAGTCAGAGCTTCCTCGCGAATTGTTTTCAGGTTGCAGGAACCGCGACGTTTCCCGCAGTGGTAATAATGGTGCCCTTTCTGCGTGTCGGCGGTAATTGCACAACCGCAATGGGCACAGGTAATGAGCCGACGGAATGGATAATGGGCATTTTTACGATAACCACCTCGTGAGGTACGCTTGAGAACTTTCTGAACCTTTCCGAACAATTCGCGGGAAACAATGGCTTCATGTTTTCCTTCATGGATCTCGCCCTTGTACCGGAACAATCCGATGTAAAAAGGATTCGAAAGTATGAGGGGAATCCTGCTCAAAGCAATCGGCTTGCCCCTGTGTCCGGTAAGCCCCCATTCGATGGACATCTGTCGAATCTCTGAAGGCGTGTACTTGCCGGTAGCATATACATCAAACAGCTTTCGAATCAAAAGAGCCTTGTTCTCATTGATATCAATGTTACGTGATCGTGGATTGTTCAGGTAACCAACGGGAGCCAAACCGGGGTACTCACCGCGTCGCACCTTCTCCCGCAACCCCCGCCGCACATTCTCAGAGAGATTATCAACGTAGTATTTTGATTGTCCGAAAGCGATCTGAAGCATGAATTTGCCCTGAGGTGTATCCTCAAACCAGAATGTTGGGAATTTCAAGGATCTCAGCTTCTTTGTATCCAATGCATAGATGATTCTTCCACCGTCAATCGAATTACGGGCAAGACGGTCAGGATGCCACGCAACAATACCGTCAGCCTCGCCTGATTCGATTGACGTCATCATTGCATTGAATACCGGACGTCCCGGATCCTTGGCGGTTTGCGTTTCAATGAATTCACGTTCTATGACAAGATGTTCCTTCAGGGCAAATTCTCTGAGTTCAGATAGCTGTGCATCAATTGAGAGCATCTGCCGTTCTTCGCTATCTGATGATTTTCGTGCATAGAGATAATATTTCACAATGCTCCCTTCTGTATTCTGAAGATTTTCAGTGCTCCATCTTCTACGTTCTCTCTCATGATAGATAGTATACATCTGTATACTACGGTTCGCAACGAACTTCTTTTCCGGTTTCGGATAATCTGCCGCTTGGACAGCAAGAAGACAGTCGGGGACAGATGTCCCCTCACACTTGAGTTTGGCCCTATTTCTTAAGTATCCAGCGTTAATCATATCCAGTAAGTCATTATCTGTGAGCATAATAGACAGCATCTTCTAGAGTCGGCCTGAATTTAACCAACTTCGTGACTGATGAGTGGCTGTTCCTGAAGTGCGATAAATTCCCGGAGCCA